>JACPMJ010000016.1 GCA_016186045.1 Candidatus Uhrbacteria bacterium
CAGAATGACGGCGCTGTTCTTTTTATTTTTTTTCTTCTCACGAAGAAAAAAATCCCCGTGGGGATATCCACAGGGAGAAGATTTTTTTGAGGGAAAATATCTGCGGGGGTGGAGAAAGTTATACACAGTTTGGGGGATAAGATAAGATTACTGCCCCACTCTTCCACGCGCCAATTCAATAATGCCTTTAGGGTTGATAATCTTCAAACCTTTTTTATTCACTGTCGCGCTCTCATATATCATCCCAATAATTTCTTCCTGCCTAAGATCTGGATTTACTTGCAGTGCCAATGCGAATATTCCGACAACATATGGTATGGTCCAGCTAATCCCTCCTTCTCCGGAATACTCATATTCACTAACTCCCTTTCTCCCCGCCACTGTTCTGTAATCAGCAGGAACCGTTATACTTCTCTTTCCGTAATTATCTATAATTTCTTTATACTCATCTCCGTAACTCGCCCTATTTTTTAAAAAAAGTGGATTATCATAACTGTCCGGGTTATCTTTATCTGTATGCGCACCGCCACCACCAAATTCCGTATGTATATCAACGACCATAATTCCTTCTTTTTTTGCTTTTATTATCGTATCCATCCATTCTTCAAAGGCGGGTCCTAAATTTTTCATAGCCCCTATAGAGCAACTTACAGCTCGAATTTTTTTATCTGGCTCACATTTTCTATTATGCTCTATAATATCATTTAACGCTTTCGTGTATTCCAAAAATGGCTTTCCGCTTGGAGTGGCCGCATATACAAGCTCTGCTCCGGGCGCTACACCACAATGTTCTCCAACTAATAAGCTTGCGACGCCAGGCCCATGCATAGAGGGAGGCTCCTTACTTGATGATCCATATTCGGTATAACTTACTAATTTATCTTTGTATTCCTCATGATCTGTTAGTAATCTCTGATCAATGATTGCGACTCTAACACCCTTGCCGGTAATTCCCTGTTCATGTAGTTCTCGTATGCCAAGTCCTGGATCTTTTCCGTCTTCTAATGTTTTTTCGGGACTAAAATCCGGCGGAAGCTTATCTCTTTCTGGCCATGTTGTTTTCGTATCAAACGTAGTGGTGAACAGTCTTTCAACGGAATTTTTTCGCAAATCACCAGACACGGTTTTCCCTCGCAAGTCTTCAAACTCTCGAATCCTTCTCCTTACCTGCATCTCCTCAATAGTTCTGAAATATTCCATAGAATTTTATATACCTAATTTATCCTTCCGAAATACCTCCCCCGGCTTCCATTGTGTTTCGAGCCAAGAAAGAAGAAATCCATCGATCCCATACCATCCTGCAACGTGTCATGAAAGTATGGGGATAAGTTTTACATCAACACGGATACAGCTTAAATCGATGGTCACGTTGCAATTTTTTAAAATGTGAATCAAATGTGAGGAGTGTATCTATCCCCTCCGTATACATGACCGCAATGATACTACAGTCAACAAAACTTACATCTTTAACCTGTACGGAATGAAAAATATTCCACGTCTCCCTCTGAAGCACATAATCAATATGGATCATCTCAATAGATGGGGAGTGGAGATACTCACCGGCTTCACACGCCGATCGCCTCCCTTGTCGCAGGGAAAGTACTGTAACAATTTCAAGAAAAATAAAATTTGATACGACAAAATCGCGCTTCGTGATGTCAAGCTGAGTGGCGATTTTCTTCGCATGAATATGTAAAGAATCCGCCGGATTGAAAAGAGCAACGAGATAATTTGAATCAATAAAGATTCTCTCACCTGTTGCCATAGAGATACGTATCCATTTTTTTCGAAAGATCCTGCGATCCTTTTTCGCCTAATTTTTCAAAATGTTTTGCCACTTGTATGAGCGACATATAGTTTTTCTTTCTTTTTTGCCGGGATGGAGAAATACCTTTATTGATAAGTTCACGTATCACCTCGGAAATAGTCATTTCTTTTTCTTGAGCCAATTTATTTAGTTTCATCCTCTGTGTTTTTTGAAGATATATTTGAGTGCGTTGCATATGTTTCTTGGATTATATTCCCTCTTTATTACTATACACCATGGTGTAGTGAAGTCAAGATATATTCTTTTTCCGAAACACATCCCCCGGCTTCCATGGTGTTCCGAGCCAACGAAGTAAAAATCTGTCTAATCCATACCATCCCGCGGTACGCCATGCGAGCACAAGAAATATCTGTATGAGTAGTAACATGGGATTTATACTTATCGTTCCGGCAAAAAGATAGTTCGCATTCATGAATATGCCAAAAAATGCGGCAATTCCCACAAACGCACCAAGAATAAGTCCAAGCCCGACAAGCAATTCTCCATATGCAACAACAAAAGAAAAAATCTGACTCTGTGGAGAGACAACGTTTGATAAAAAACTCGCGTACCAGCCAGATACATCTGGATGCGCCCCGCCTGTTTTTTGCAGTGCGCCGCTCACGAATCCGCGGATGACACTTCCCGCTCCGCTTCCGGTCCACGCGGGACTTATGACCTTTCCCCAACCCGCTACCAACCACTGCCAACCTACATATACTCGAATGATCAGCCAAAACCATGCAAATCCCGTGTGAGAAAATATAAACCGCGAAATCGGCGGCTCGGATATCTCACTATGATGCGACATAGATAATGATATAAAACATTATACCTTTTTTTTACACTGTGTTGAAGAATATGCGTCGGGGCGATATGCCTTGATTCGTACTATTTTTGGATTTTTTTTCAGTTTTGAAAGTTGTGTCAAGAGCATAGGATGGCGTTCATCTTGATCATATCCGATCGCTATGACATCCGGCTGTACTTTTGCGATTATTGATGGTTTTCGTATATCCGTATCACCCAGTATCGCTTTATTCACTATATGCAAAGATCGTACTATGCATAATCTATCTTGCTCGCGCATGATAGGACTTCTTCCCTTTTGCATCTGTACTCGCCTATCTCGCGCCACTATCACAATAAGCGTTGTCCCGAGCTGTTTTGCACATTTTAAAAAGAAAAGATGTCCTGGGTGTAGGATATCAAATACTCCGAACACCATAACAATTGTATCCTTCTTATTTTTCCGAATCATAGAAATAGAAAAACAATAAGCGCCATACAGACAACTCCAATTTCAGAAAAAAACGTCAGACGAAAGCGCGTAGCATAGTTTCTCATAAATGCCATCCAAAATGAGAAAAATCCCCTTTCTTTGATCTCAAGCTCAACACCCGCATCTCGTATACTAAAAAGTCTCCGTGAAAATGGAAACAGCCACATAATACCATAATTCAGAGAATCAAATACAAAATGACTCCATGAGGCGAGCCATATCAATAACCCAATATATACGACAAAAAGACTCTGCGCAAAAATCATGACCATGCATCCGACAATCAGCCATACTATCGGCGTATGCGAATAAAACTTCCGATGATTATGTTCTTTCTGAATAATACACGATCTCTGTCTGAAAAATGAAACAAACATATCCAGATCTGGCACGAAGGCAAAAAACATGCCATACCAAAGCAGTTGGTTTATTTCCGTCGGTGAAAATTGCGGTTGAAAAATTTTGACTAAAGAATATACGACAAGATATCCTCCTGCGATATGTCCCGGCGGAAGCATATTATTCTATGCCCTTTTTCTCTTTTCCTGCGAGCTCTGCTTTTTGCGCAGGAAGTTTTTGAATCAGCGGGATGAGATCTCCCCGTACTACGATATCCGACGCGCGCATGTTTTTTGTTTCTTTTTCGTAAAGACCGCGACATGCCTCTACCGGAAGAACTTTATTACTCGATGTTTCTTCACATATCCCATGATCAAATATCGTGTCCGAAGACCCTATATATGTAAGACGGGATCCCAAGATTGCGTCTATCGCTATCGAATTTACCTTTCGTTTCACCACGGCGGAATCTTTTACATTTAATATATCTTTTCCAAAGATATTCCGCGGAGGTGTAACACCCAAAAGATTCGCAACGGTCGGATAAATATCCAGATGGCTCGCCGGCAAAGAGATTGTCCCTTTTATTTTTGATTTTGGCGCAACGACAATGAGCGGCACCTGATGATTTCTCAATTGTTCAGGAATATCTTTACTAACACCAAGTGCACTGCTGATATTGGAATAACTTCCATGATCTCCAAAAATAACAATTAAAGAATTGTCATATATTTTCATCTCTTTTAATTTTTTTATAAAAACCCCTACGGCCATATCCGCGTAATGAGCGGATTGTACATAATCCTTTTGCAGTTGATCCAGATTCGAGTCTTTGGGAATAGTAATCTTTTGCAAATCCTCCGGAATGCGATAGGGCGTATGAGAGGTAAGCGTCATAAGCATAGCCATAAACGGCTGTTTGAGCGGCTTTATTTTTTCCGCCGACTGAAGAAAAAAATCCTCATCACCAAGACCTTGAAATCCCACAACGCGCGGAATGGTATAATCATCCGCCGTAAACCACTTCTGATACCCAAGTTTGGGATAGATATTCGCGCGGTTCCAAAACGTCAGCACATCACCATGAAAAACATATGTTCCATACCCGTGTTGCGCCAAAAGCGCTGGTAATGCCCCGTAACGATTATTCGCATAATCAAAGAATGCGACACCGGTAGGCGGCACATACAGCGAATTAAGGACGGTAAATTCGGCGTCCGCGGTATTTCCTTGATTGACATATGCAAAATATTTCTTGACATATAGTCCTTCTTGTATGAGCGCGTTCAAATTTGGAGTTATTTCCACTCCTCGTATCTTTTCCCCGATAACGGCATTTTCAAATGACTCTATTTGAATGAGGATAAGATTTCTCCCACGCGCGGCGCCAAAGTATTGTTTTGGATACGGATATTCCCGTTCCGTGCGCTTCCACGCGAGCGCAAACTCCTTTTCCTTTTTACTCACTCCTTTTTTCCGTAATGAAACCCGTACCGCATCTTCAACGAAATAATTTATAATGCCGATCTTCGCCACGAGCGAGTCTATATCGTACGGCCTGCTATACAAACGATCTATATGTCCCCAATCACGTTTTTCGGTGAAAATAAGATACCCGTATCCAGAGACGGTAATGACTATAAGTAGAAGCGCCGTGATAATTTTTTTTCTTCCGGATATGCCAAATACATCGCACTTTTTTTTATGTACATATATCATAACAAAAACCACAAGGAACACATGTACGATAAAAATCAAAAGAACCGGAGAGAGTAGTATGCTAATAGCTCCGGCGATCTCCGTTGATTGACTTGCGTATTTGAATGCGGTGACCTGAAAAAATCCTTCAAAGTATGTATAGTATATGTATTGAGCGATAAAAAGAAATGAGGTGACGAGCGAAACAAACAAAAGGTACCAAAGCCGTATGCGAGAGGGCAAGAGAACAGCAAGTCCATAAATAAGCATACCAAGCGCAAACGTCACCACGCTCGCGCGAAAATAGAGCTGCGGCACGATATGTAAAAAATAGGTAAACGCCTGATTTTGAATAACAAAAAGAACTGCCAATACAATCGGCAGGCGTACTATGCGTATATATGTGAATAATGTGGATAAAAACATGGGCATGAAAAAAGTGTATCAAAAAAATCATTCTTGCGCAAATTTTCTCAAAATCCATACCGAACAGTTTTCCCCTTGACAAAGTGTCAACTTCGTGGTTTACTAAATCACATCGTTCTTTCCCCATTTTATGTGCATAATGCACAGGAGGTATCAACTACGTGAGCGGGACAGATCCATTTTACCAGATAAAACCCAACACCGACCAAATCAGCTATGCAGACATCATCTACCTTGAATTTGGCATTCCCATTCTGCACAAGCTCAGAGAATCACTCGATGAAAAGATCATATTCCAATCTATCCTGCACGGAATAACCCGTGGACACTCCCATACCCCCTATCGGGCAGGGGTACTCTGTGGTACGGCACTCGTCCTCGCCTATACACGCGGAGTTCTCACACGTAAAGATCTTCCTTATCTAGAGGGAGAGGGGCTATGGGAGTTCAAAGATGAGCTTGAGCGCCATAAGCAGGAGTTTATTTCACGCGTGGCGGCAGAGCTTCTTCTCATCTTCATGCCGCTCACGCTTTGGGAGCGCATCCTCGGTGGTATGGGGATTGTACGAAAGGGACAAAAAAAGAAGATCTATGATCTCACACAAGAGATCAATACTCTTCTCGCTCAGTGGGGATAGGTCACGAGCATCACGCACAAGGCGGAAACCAATAGTGGTTCCCGCCTCTTTTTTTTATCTAAAAATTACCGATACAACGCGGACGTATCAAGTCTTTTGCGAAGGTGCGACGCGCTATTTTTCTTTATCCATCGTACGTGTTTTGAGCGATGATGGGGCTGATGAGAATTTCTTTGTCCGCCTCTGCCATTATGAAAACTTCCGGATGGTTGTCGTGACGGTTGCTTTACTGTTTTTATATGTTCTTGCATAGCATATCCGCCCGCAGGCCGTTCATTTACGACGCGAATCGATGTGTTTATAAGTTTTTCAATACGCTCAACGAGCTGTTTTTGATTGTATGCCGCGAGAGAGATTGCGCGACCGGTTTTACCCGCGCGTCCCGTCCGCCCGATGCGATGCACATAGTCTTCCGGATTTTCCGGAAGGTCATAGTTTATGATGAGGCCCACTCCGGAGACATCGATCCCGCGAGCCGCGATATCCGTGGCGACAAGAATACGATTTTTCCCAAATTTAAATCCATCAAGAGCCGCACGGCGCTGGGCGAGTGAACGGTTTGAGTGAATCTCAACGGCGCTTTGATGCTGATCTCTTAACGCATAGCATACTCTCTTAGCGCTATGTTTTGTGCGGATAAAGACGATCACCGTCCCATCATGTTCTTTGAGAATATGGTTCAGCGCGCCCATCTTCGTGTTCGCCTCAACATACAAAATCTCTTGTTCGATACCTTCCGCTACCGTTCCTGACCGCGCGACCTCTACATACACCGGCTCTGCCATATATGTTTTTGCGAGACGTAAAATCTCCTGTGGCATAGTCGCGGAAAAAAGCATCGTTTGGCGTTCCTTAGGAACGCACGCGATAATGCGTGAAATTTGTGGCGCAAATCCCATATCAAGCATAAGATCCGCCTCGTCTAAAACAAGTATTTTTACGGCATCAAGCTGGAGAGTCTTGCGTTCGATATGATCATTGATGCGTCCCGGCGTTCCTACGATAACATGCGGATTGTTTTTAAGCATGCGAATTTGGCGCTGGATATCCGCACCGCCAATAAGAACCGCCGTCTTGAGACCGATTTTTCTTCCTATTTTTTCGAAACTTTCATTCACCTGAAGCGCAAGTTCGCGCGTAGGAACAAGGATAAGACTCTGCCCCTTTTCCGTGGCGAGACGCTGAATAACCGGAACGGCATACGCGAGTGTCTTTCCGGTACCCGTCTGGGCGATGCCCAAAAGGTCTTTTCCTTTTATGAGTGACGGAATCGCGCGTTCCTGAATAGGCGTCGGGGTTGTATACCCGATATGTTGTATAATATCAAGAAGTTTGGGGGCGATAGTGAGGTTTTTAAAACCCATATCGCTCTCTTTGAGAGTGTGGTGCATAAAAAAATATATGGCCCGATTCTTCTCGGCCATATATATCTGTTTTATCTGATATTTGACGAAAGATTCGAGCGATCGGCTCTAAACCGATGCTTTAATGGTTATTTCTTACTATTTTCATAGTACACCGAAACGCCGTTTTTGTCAAGGGGATCGCATTTTGCCAAGGTAAAACCTCATTTTTCTCTTGACATTTCTTACGCCTTTTATAAGATAACGGCACGTATTCATAACGTATACATATTCTATGGAAAACACAAGTAGTATTCCAAATATCGCAAAGGCGACCCGCCAGGAGCTTATGGACGGCTATCGCGCGCTTTTGAAAAAATACAAGGATACAAGCGCAAGAAACGTTCAAGAGCAACCTATACAAAAAGACATCGCCATGGCGGCAGTGCATCAGTATGTCGGAGAAGCTGACATTCGCGCGCATATGGGAACTTTGCGGACACATATTCATACGGCATTGTCTGACATAGAAACGACGCTATTCGCAAAATTCACTGAACTTAAAAATTTTGACGAGGCTCTCATGGCGCAAAAAACAAAATTACAGGAGCTTTACGAGATTGAGGAGAGCGCCGGAGCATTGATAGCGCTTATGCAGTCGAGGCACGAAGCAACGCACCTTGCAGAAAATGAAAAAACAGAGCTTGAGCAAAAACGCAAGCGGGATGAGGATGAATACGCGTTTACTCTCGCTCTCCAAAAACGAAAAGACAAGGAAAATTACGAGGCTGAAAAAAGGAAACTGGAACTTGAGCTTGATGCAAAAATGACGGAATTTGAAGAGCAACGGAAAATATTTACGGCAAAGGAGGCTGACTACCACGCATTACGCGCACAGGTTGAGGAATTTCCAAAAACACTTCAAAAGGAAAAACAAAAAATGGAAGAACAGCTTCTTGCCGCGGCGACAAAAGATAAGGAAATGGCACTCCTCCTCGCGACAAAAGAGGCTGAAGCGGAAAAAACCGTGCTTGAGGGAAAAATCCAGGCTCTCCAGACAGGAATGGAAGAATGTAAAAAACTCATCACGAGTCTTCAGGAACAATTAAAGACAAGCTATGCCCAAACACAGGAAGTTGTGCTAAAAAGCATTGAGAGTGCGGCTGGCGCAAAAACTCTTGAGGCGGTAAACAAGCTTGCTTTGGAGCAAACACGCGCACCCGGCGGACGAAATTAGACTTCACGTATTACCGCCATAGCTAATAATTCTGAAAGGATAACAAAGTCGTCCGCATAATCGCCTATCGCCGTTTGGGATTTTAGCAAAAAGAAAAGCCCCGCACAAATTGCACGGGGACAAAGGTCTAAGACTAAGTTCCAAAGGACATGAAGACCTGAGGAATATAAGGTCAAAGAGCTAAACGGACTTGCGGCGCAGGAACACCCAACGACTGCCGGGATCCCACCCGTAGTCAGGATGGCCGACGTTCGCGCTGAGCCAGAAGTCGTCGGAAACACACTCGACACGGAACACGACCAGATCGCCATCCGAGTCGGTGACTGCTTCCATGTCGATGAAGAGCCATTCGCCATTGGACTGATCCCCGTACTCCTCGCGAAGCAATGGGCCAACCCGAGCCGGACATTTCTCGAGGCCGAGCTGATATGCTCGCTCCTGAATCTCCCGACGGGTTCTGGTATCCGAGAAGCCGAGATCTCGACCGGAAGCGATGACGAGTTCGAATTCGTCCTCGTTGATTCCCTCCATGAGATCCGCGCGGTCAAGGATCCTATTTCCCCAATTTCCGATCTTCCGCTCGGCCTTCTTCAAAGCCTTGCGGAACTGGTCGGCCGTCTTGAGGCCCTTGTTATTCTTGAGCGTCTTCCAGACCTGCCACTCGCGAGGCTCGAGCGGAAGCGTCGCGGCCGGTACGGGAGCTGGCTTCTCCTCAGCCTTTTGTATTTTCCATGCCTCGAACTCACGATAGGCTTCTGGATTACGCAGGTAGGCCTGGAAGCTCTCCCGAGTGTACCGCGGCGAGGGACCCGATGGTGTTTGGGAGGAATTCCTTGCGAACCTGGTCCAAGCTTACTTCTGTCATTTCTATCCTCTCATCCGATGGTAGTTGCCAACGCACCCCGCGCCTTTGCGGAACAGGCTGACAATACGCCGATCGGACAATCGTGACTAGAAACCCATGTCCTATCCTTCTTTTGGTTATAAAAACAAAGCTTTATTGCCCAAAGAAAGCCAGGACTCTTGACGATGAACTATGTTTTTAATTATCCCATAAAACTCTGATTTTGTCAACACCCCAGCCACGAAGCCGAATTCACTTGGAGGTCTCAAAAATTCTTTATTTACTTTTTTTTAGACATTAGTATTTTTGGCTTGTCCACTGGACATTGCTCTTGATTAATCTTATGTAATCTTATATACTTGAAATATAAGGTTTTTATGGACAAACTAACTACTCAAAATCAGCAAAAGCATCGTCTTGACCTCCGTCTGGAAGGGCTGCCTTCGAATATCCTATCGCAGGTCGCCCGAATAGATGAATTCAAAGGGCAATGGATTGCCGGGGCCAGGCTTTCCCCTCAAGTTTTGGGTCGCCTGAAACGGTCAACCTTGATTACCTCGACCGGTGCCTCCACTCGTATTGAGGGAGCCAAGCTCTCGAATGAAGATATCGAGAAATTGATGCGCGGTATCAATATCCAGACTTTTGCCGATCGTGATAAGCAGGAAGTTAAAGGATACTTCGAACTCTTGGAAAACGTCTTTGATTCTTGGAAGAGCTTACCCTTTTCGGAGAGCACCATCAAGCATTTCCACAAGGAGCTACTCAAATACGTGGAGAAGGACGAGATACATCGTGGTGAATATAAAAAGCAGGAGAATCAGGTGCAGATGATTAACGAAGCCGGTAAATCAGTAGGCGTGCTTTTTAATACCACAAAGGCGTACCTTACGTCAAAGGAAATGCAGGAGCTTACGGAATGGACTCAGAAAGTTTTGACTGAGAAAAAATATCATCCGCTGCTTATTATCACGAATTTTCTTGTTGAATTTTTACAGATTCACCCGTTCCAAGACGGCAACGGCCGGCTATCCCGCGTGCTCACGAACCTCCTTCTTTTGAGGGAGGGATATTTATATATGCCTTATGCATCGCACGAAAAATTAGTTGAGGACAACAAACCCGATTATTATATTGCGCTGCAAAGAAGTCAGAAAACATTCAGAACCGATCACGAAGATATCGTACCTTGGTTGAATTTCTTTTTGAGTATTTTACTTACGCAGGCAAAAATGGCGGTCGAGTTACTCTCGAAAGAAAACATTGAGAAGCTCCTGTCGCCAAAACAATTGGTCGTCTGGGAATATATCCAAAAAACCGGCGAAGCAACCCCGGGTGAAATCGCTAGAGCGACTGGCGTTGCCCGACCGACGATCAATCAAGTTCTCGACAAACTCCTCCAGCTCAAAAAGGTGGAGCGTATTGGGCTTGGTCGAACGACGAGATACAAAAAACTCTAATTTAAGTCTGATATAACTAAATCACGATTTAACTATACACAATGGAGAGCGTTGCAAAACTCTTATTCTGTCATTCCAGACTTGATCTGGAATCTATCTTAAAAAAATTTCCTTTACTGGATTCCCTCCGCCAGTTGGCGGATTCACAGGAATGACATACGCAAATGTTCTGCAGTAAACTCATCTTGCATTTATCTATTATACTTAAGCGAATCCACTTCTTTTTTTGTAAGATATCTCCAGTTTCCTTTTTTCAATCCTTTTGCGGTAAGACCCGCATAGTGCGTGCGATCAAGCTTTTGTACGCTATATCCAAGCAGGTTGAACATCCTGTGAATCTGTCTATTTCTCCCTTCATGAATCGCGACGCTCACATCTTGCTTATCGTCCCCTATGAAAGATATTTTGCAAGGTGCAGTTCTTTTGTGATCAAGCGTAACGCCCGCCTCCAAAATATGTTTATCTTTATCCGTAAGTGGCTTACCAAGATATGCACGATATACCTTTTCTACGGCATAGCGCGGATGCATAAGCCGATTCGCAAGTTCTCCGTCATTTGTAAAAATTAGAACACCAGTTGTATTTTTATCAAGTCTCCCAATAGGAAAAACACGAACGTCAACGTCAATATAATCAAAGACCGTCTCACGGTCGTGCGTATCGTGCGCCGTCGTAATGCAGTCCTCCGGCTTATTGAGAAGAATGTACACGAAGGGATTCGATTTTGTTGAGATCTTTTTTCCGTCTATGGTGATAACATCAGATTCCCGTACGAGATAGCCGGGTTTTTGGAGAACTATGCCATTCACAGTAATGCGTTTTTTCTTGATATATTCGTCTATCCCACGACGAGATGCGATGCCGCGATCTGCTAAAAATTTATTGATGCGTATGGGCATAGTGTACGCAGAAAAGAATGTCAAAGCGATAGTGTCCGTGCGACAGGAGAGGATATTATTCTACCTTTTTAATAAGCTCTTCTTGGGAAAATCTGACTTTAGGAAATCGCGCCGTCTGATCCGCTTCAGAGCGAAACCCGACTGTGGCGACAACACATGTCGTAAGTCCTTTTTCTGAAAGACCTAATATCTCATCAAAAGCGCTTGGATCAAAACCCTCCATCGGACACGCGTCAATCCCCTCATGCGCCGCAATAGCGAGTAGCACCCCAAGCGCGACATATGCCTGCCGAGATGCCCACTCGATACGTTTTTCTTCAGACTTTCCTGAGAGAGATTGCTTAATCATACCTCCATATCCTTCAAGTCCTGAGGCAGACACGCCCCTTGTATTCGCTGTCAATGCGATAAACTCATCCACATCAGAATCACTTAGATTTTTCTTTGTGACAAAAACGATAAGATGTGATGCATCGGTAATTTGCGGCTGTCCATATCCCGCCTGACGAAGCCTTTCTCTGATTTCAGGATTTGTCACCACTATCACTCTCCATGGCTGGATACCAAACGATGAGGGAGAAAGACGAACGGCCTCGAGAAGAAGGTCACTCTGTTCTGCTGTCAACTTTTTATTCGCGTCAAAAACTTTTGTCGCGTATCTCCATTGCAAGGCATCGATCATGTTTCTCATATTTGGTTATTGTTAGTATGTTATGCTTCTAGCGTATCAGAAAAAAATTATTTCTTCAAAATTTTAATAATTTTTTTCCTGTCATGCGTTTTGGTATGGGTATCCCGAGAAAATCCAAAATCGTAGGAGCGACATCGCAAAGCGTTCCCTTTTTCATGTGTTTTCCTCGCGTGGATGAAGACGCCACTACAAAAGGAACGGGATTAGGATTATGTTGCGTGTCAATGGATCCTTGCGTGCCGCGCATCTCCTCAATATTTCCATGGTCAGAGGTGATACACAGCGACCCATGTGCTTTTTGTACCGCCGTCCATATCCGTAAAAGCGCGTGGTCAACCGCCCTGCATGCGCGCAATGCCGCCTTCTCATTTCCCGTATGGGCGATCATATCCGGATTCGCGATATTCGCAACTATGACATCTTGCTCTTTTTTTTGTAGTGATGAAATAATTTTATTTGTTATTTCTCTAACACTCATAGAGGGAACCTTATCATACTGACTCACCTTGGGCGAGGGAGTGATAAAACGTTTCTCCCCAAAATGCGAGTGATCATAGCCACCATTAAAAAAATATGTAACTTGAGCGAATTTTTCTGACTCCGCAATATACAGCTGTCGAAGCTCTCTGCACGCCGCAACAAATGTATCTGAAAACTCCGTATGAGGAAAAAGCGGATGTGCGCCAGGGATACCTTTTCCAAAGTCGGTAAGTGTTGCCAAAAAAAGATGCGAAATTCTTTTTATATGGGCGAGTGCTTTTTGATATCGTTTATCCAAGCTATCAGCTAAAAACAACTTCAATAATTGGCGAGAGCGATCACTGCGAAGATTCCAAAAAAAGACGGCATCTCCCTCCCTCATATGCGGTCGCGAGCCATCCTGCAAGGAAATAATCGTCGGCATAATCATCTCATCACTCTCTCCTCTCGCGTATGCCAAAGTAATCGCCTCATCCACGGAGTCAGCGGAAAAACCCCTGCCAGATGAGAATGTCTCATACGCACGCGCGCTTCGCTCCCACCTGCGGTTCCTGTCCATCGCGTAAAACCTCCCGACGATGGAGGCGATCTTTACCTGCTTGGGAATATACGATTTTATTTCCGCAAGATGTGTCTGCGCGGAATGAGGAGAACTATCTCTCCCGTCGGTGATAAGGTGAAGATACACACGAGGAATCTTCATTTTTTTTACCCATGACAATATCGCCCGTATGTGTATGGCGGAGGCGTGGCCGCTTCCATTCCCATCTGTGAGCAGTCCGATAAGATGAAGTGTTCCCTTTGTCTTCTCGAGATATTTTTTAAGATCTCCTAAAACTTCATTCTTTTCAAACTCGCCATTCTTAATTTCTTTATCAATATACATTTGTTCGGATAAAACCACCCGCCCCGCACCGATCGTCTGATGTCCCGCCTCGGAATTTCCCACCTGTCCTTTGGGTAGTCCTACATTTTCTCCATCCGCGGATAAAAATGTTGACGCATACTTTTTTTCCAATTGCGAAAAAGTCGGCATCACCTTTTTTATGTTGTCGTACCACGGATTTTTTGTAACACCAAATCCATCAAGGATCAGCATCACGCAGGGGAATCTTTTCATAGACTGTCTTGCTTATTACTAAACGACTCATGTCTATCGTATCAAAAAATCCTTGCAGATACAAGGATTTTTTCTTTTTTGTCTATGACTTCTTTGAAGCGGATTTTTTCTTCGTCTTTTCTTTTTTTTCTTTTGTCGCTTCTTTGATCACTGGCGTCTCTTCTTTTATCTCTGATTTCTTTGATTTTTCTGCTTGAGCACTCGGTGTCAAAAGTCGTACAAGATTATCTATTTTTACATTCAGCATCTTGAGCTGATCCATAACCTCTCGAGAATGTTTCGCCTCTTTCTCTCGCTTCTCAAAGAATTCAGCGCTCGGCCGTCCGTGTCGCTCATTCCGTTCCCCGCCAAATTTATTTGGTCTGGCTCCGCCATCACTCTTTTTTCCAAAACAATCATTGCAATAAACCGGCCTGTCGCCCTTTGGACGAAAAGGAAGCTCAAAGTTTGTACCGCATGTATCACAGATCGCCTTATGCATGGGTCTATCGTCCCTCCCGCTATCTCTGCCTCCGAATCTATTTCCGCCGCCAAAACCGCCTCCGCCTCCGAACGATGGCCTACCACCGCCAAAGCCACGATTAAAACCGCCACCTTGTCTGCCACTATCCCTATTATCCCTATTAAAGTTTCCCATAAACTATGTTTAGTTGCTTAAAGTTTTATCTATATGCAATTTACCATGTTTTCAAATAAATAGCCAGCGGGTGCACTGTAAATCTTTTGAACATCTCTTCTACTGTTTAAAGTACACAAAAATGACAGACAGGCTATCAAGCTCGTTGCGAGCCTTGACAAAAACCCTATTTTATGCTATTCTTATGGACAAAGGCGGCTGATATATTCGCGCTATGTATTCCTTATATTATAAAGGATACATACTATGTTTTTTATGTCATTCGATTCACTACATATTATAGTAGATGAATGCGAATGAAAAAAAGCGAAATATCATCACCTCCCGCCTTCAGCTTACAAGGAATTTAGAAGGAGGCGCGTTCCATGCAGAAGTGGCGTGGCATGCATAAGGGACTTCCCGATGCGCCCAAGCGGTCGCGATACCGCGTGCGCAAAGGGTGGCACCAGGTGCTTTACGAAAACTCGGCGAAGCACCCCACGAGTAGTTCTGGAAAAGATTCGCCCAAGTCAGGCAAAACATATCGGCACGCGGAGGATGCCGAGGATTCTCCTACTCATATCCCATTCATGCGAGGTGGTGCACGGCATCACTACCGAACGGGATGGTTCCGGAAATTTCTCATGTCTCGCGTGGGCATATCATGGGATATTGTCTATAGTGATATCCGACAAGGTCTTGATCACAGAAGCGGAGTTCAATTAGACACACTCGAGCAACTCCTTTACTGGATCGAGACAAGGTGCTGGATAGACACTGATGGAGAAATGTATTCGGGTGGCCGTAGCCGACCGTGGCCCATTTTCGATACCTTCTTCGTACATCCAGATACTGGTACGCTTGAGTATTCAGGAAATACATCTGAATTGAAATACAAGCGATGCCATACGTGCGGATGCACAGATTCCAACGGTGACAAGATCTCTGACTCTTCTGACGAGAATAATTTTCTCGAGAAGGATCACAATGGAATCTGGTTCGCCGTTCGAAGAGAAGAGTATGAAGAAGTCATTGAGCATGGTCGTGGCGGAGGAAGATCGGTGATCGTCCGATACAAAACAAGGAAAATGCAGCTCTCCACGCGAGAGCTTGCGCGATGCGGACTTGCAAATGAATTCATGGAATTCATGAAGTGCGCACCGCTCACATAATACCGACAAGCTCAACCGCAATGGTTGAGCTTTTTATATGTCATCCTTGACAAAAATATCGTTTTCATTCAGGGTATATGTACTGTTTATCGCGTTCATTCACCGCCCAATGAAGGAGGAAAAAAATGGCCGCACCCAAAACCCCGCCAAAACCGGAGTGGACTGGGACGATCGAGGTAGGCCCGTTCAAGTTTTACGCACGAGGATACTCAAGCTCCGGCAAAGCGGACGTACCTATCATCTACAAGGTGCATGTCACCTGCAAAAATCCCCTGCCCGAACCGGAGACGGTATCAGATGCTTCCGCAACTGCCGCGCCGCAGGCATCTGAAGATACAGGTACAAAGAAAGGCGCGCGCAAGGGGAAAAAGGATATCCAACCGGCCGATCAGGTTCAAAAGGAGGGTACTCCGGAATCGACACCAACGCTCGCGGTCGCGAAGCTCATCTGTCCAGCGTGCCACATAGAAATCCCCACCAACGAGATCGGCGATGCGATCATCGCTCAAGGTCTCATCGTCCTCTTGACCGAGGCGGATAAAGAGTCTTTGCGTTTCGAGAAGACCAAGCTCGCAAGCGGTCTCTACACCTCTGATGCCGGCCTTGAGATGATAGGATCTTCTCGAAGATTTTATCTCTTCCCAAGTGGCATTGAGTCTCTCATAAGTTATTGTAATCTCTACAAGGTACTCGACGCGACAAAGCTCGTCGCATTCTTCCCTACCTTCGTCCTCAAGGATACACCACTCTCGGCCGTGATTCGCGCGATGCGGCTGGATCCGGTATTCTTTGGAATATAGCATACAATCCTCGTCTTGGATCTCCTCAATGATAGTGAGACACTGAAAGATCCGAGTATTTTCAAAGAATTCTTTGGCGCGATCCCCGCTCTTACAGGCGGAGAGCTTGCGGAAGAGATCACGGATGCGCGTCGCAGTGCGCGGGCAATCAATCCTACCGAGTGCATTAACTTGCGCACACGCGTTCTTCAGGAAATCGGCGCAAAGGCGGCACGCGTACCCGCTCCATCTCCGGAAGCGGAAGAAAAAGAAAAAAAGGAAAAGGGCAAAGACAAGAAAAAAAGCGAGAAGAAAAAATAAATCTTTTTCGCTTTCTCATCACGCATCAGAACGTATTCTGGTGCTTTTTATTTTTCATGAGATCAAGAGCGTTGCAAAACTCCCATTTGTCATTCTCGGGCTTGACCCGAGGATCCAGTATTTATTATAAATAAAGAGAAATGGATCCCCGATCAGAGCTTGTCCTCAACTTGATTGGGGATCGGGGATGACACACTTGGGGGGATATTGCAACGGGCTCTCAGATCACTCCTTGACAATAGATAATCAGTATGATATATATAACGATAATGAAAGGAGAAGTTCATTGAAAATTAAGATGATTACATGGATGACCTCACTCATATATCTGTGGACCGCTGGTGGATGCCAATCTCAGATACCCTCATCAGTCACAGGGCAAACTCCTACGGTAACTCCTACGATAAAACCGACTCTCCCTCCGGGTTTCATGAATCCGAATCCCAACATACCAACCATGCTGAACTATGGTGAACTTGGTGCAAAAGATCTTGCGCGCGTATATGACCATCCATTTATCTCCTATGTCGATTCTTTATCAAGCGATGTCTTGCATTCATTTGATATTGAACGACAGGAAAAATGGATCATCTTGGGAGAATTCCCTTACACACTGCGGCTTCGGGCCAAAGATAGTGTACTTGTCATGATGGCGAACGCAAAAGTCCTCTCTGAAGGTCCGCGCATATACTTCCAGCCGGCAACCCCGTCTTTGTTCGTGGACTATCAATTGAGCGAACAGGGAATGATCACCGCCCTCAAAGCGGGATTTGACCAATGGCAACGCTATGCCAAAGGTCCGGCTACCATATACGTCGCAGAAAAGAAAGAAGCGAACATAGAAGTTGAATTCTGGGGAGCGAGTGATGGCTTTATAAGCGCGGCTGGCTCCATTGAAGTCCTTGAGGCAGAGGGAGACTTTCAGCCCCGAGATGGCGGACCGCTCGGACAATATCTGGATATCTCAAAAAAAACCATCAAAATCCACATAATGCCGCTGAAAGATCAATTTCCTGCCAGATTCGCAAAGTTCTTTACGCCCCTCATGTATCGTGAACTCGCACCATGGTTTTTCCAAATTGTCGCGATTCATGAGCTCTCCCATCTCACTGCATTCAGCGGAGAGGTCTCCATGGAAACAGAGCTTTCGTCCGGACATTCTTCGAATCCAAAAAGTATGGTCTCGGATGGGATATTCTTTGAAGGTGGTGAGATTTCGCCTGAAAGCAACGCAACTCCGAGCTCCAGTTTTAACGAAATTATCGTCAGAGATGGAGAACGGACATTCTTTATGCGACATAATGTCGCGCCGCCGGAAAAAAATCCCACGGGCAAATTCATCGCTCTTCTAAGATATACGTTCGAAAAACTCGGACTCCTCTACTAACACCTTGAGGAAAATACTTACTTAGCCGCTGGCACATGCCAATGGCTTTTTATTTTTTTTGTTTTGTATCATTATATGATACAGTAAAGAAATAACCATCGCCTCTATGAAAATAACATCATGCGGGATTATTCCATTTCGAAAAGATGGAGATGAAATACTATTTTTACTTGTAAAAAATAGGGCCGGCCATTGGGCATTTCCGAAGGGACGGCAGGAGAAAAATGAGACTGATCTGGAGACAGCAAAACGTGAATTTTCAGAAGAAACAGGTATTACTTCATTTAAAGTTCTTGATGAAAAAACGTTTCACGAGGAATACACCGTCATGCGAGATGGAGTACTAACAGACAAAAAAGTTACTTATTTTTTGGGAGAGGTTTTCGATCCTTCCATGAACATTCAAGAAGAAGAAATCTCTGATTACGCATGGTTGTGCTATGAAGACGCATTAAAAAAAATAACATACGAGCAAACTATTCAAACACTTGCTGATGCGTTTGAGTATATGCGCGCAATAGACTCCGCGCCTTAAAGTTTATAGATTATTTTATTCGCAGGATTTGTGATTTCTTCCAATGTTTGATTTTTTACAACTGCCAATACAACCTCTTTTATTATTCCCTCGCACATATACCCTTCTTCCAGAATTTTTAAGCTCTCTTGATACTGTTCGTTTGGAATAGTATCGCCAATAGTTATGTGCGGTCTAAAATTTTTTTCATACTCTTCTGTCGCGGGATCAACATACGAAGAATATTCGGAAAGAATTTCGCAAAGTTCTTTTTGCAAACGCATCAGTTCTTTTGCGTTGCGCGCGTAAAGCATGATCGCGCCGCTCGTATCTTTATTATACATAGCCTCATCAAAAACCACACTCATAGGGTCAATAGTTTGTTGTGCAAAAAATTGCGAAATTTTCCGCTTGACCTCATCACTGTCATCTTCTTTTATAAAACGAGGCTGTATAAGTGTTACATGCAAACCGTGCGGCTGATATTTTTTCAAAAAATCATCTAGCCAATCAGGTTTTTTTGTGAGCGTAATATTTGTATAGAGCGCAAAAATTTTCATATTAAAACTTATTTCTTATACCGTATACATTCATATTACAGAGCCCTTGAAGAAAATCAAGGAGTATGATATCATGATCTTCGTATAGGAGAGGCTTATAGGAGAAGACCAATGTCTGGACGTGGCAGACCGCCAAGGAACAATACAAGAATTCTTGCACATCCGAACAAACCTGGCGCCTTACTTATCACGGAAAATGGCGAGGTACTGAAAGAATTACTCGGCGGGATTGTAATGACTATCCTAAAAGATCCGGTAGCCGCCAAGAATCTCTTTCCTCTTGGAATTCCAAAACCGCAGATTACTCGAGTAAAAGAGGGATACGATCTGACGGCAAAGGGAGTAACGGTACACATTGGATGCATGTTTCAGGCCTATTGCAGTATAGGATATCTCATTGGAGACCAGACGATGACTTTTGAAGAAGGCGCTTGGACGATAGAAGAAATCAGGCAGCTCAATCTTCCAATCGACGAACCTTGGCTATAGGAGAACACTCATGATCTCGCAAACCGATCTCGCTCTTGGGATTCTGATTAAGTTCATTCGACAAGTCACGAATACTTCTCAGTCTGAGTACGCAACAGCAATGGGAGTAAAGCAATCCACTGTCGCCAGTCTTGAGAAAGGGAAAGCGCTTACGATAGAGAATCTCGAAAAACTCTCCCTGTTTTTCGGCATTTCCATAGCGTCACTCATACAGGCGGCGAAAGATTTTTTAGAGATTCATGAGAATAATGATGGACTTCTATCACTCGCGTGTTACCTCATTGGCGCGATGGATACAAACAATGAAGAGGTAACAGCCAAAAACATCATCAGGCACATCTCAAATTACCGCGAAGGCGTACGCGTACGCACAAAAAAAACGGACCTCACGAAGGCGCTTATCGGAATAAAAGAGATTTTTCTCTCCGTGGAAAAAGCCCATCAGCCGTCGACATCATAAAAGTCGGCGGTATTTTTTATAAGTTGTAGTTTCTCTGCTCGAGACAAACGTTTGATCTCTACTTCACGTTTCCGTGCTTCCCGTAAACTTTTAAATTTTTTAACATACACCAATACAACGGGCCGGCGAATCTTTGTATAGCGCGCGCCGCATTTTAATAAATTATGTTGTTTTACTCTCTTTTCTATATCATTGGTGCAACCAGTATAAAGAGACTCATCCGCGCACTTAAGAATATATGCGTAGTACATGATAAAAGATGCCATGCTATCTGTTATTTCTTTCAAAAAATATGTATAGGAGTATACTTATAAAGAAGATGAAGGGAGAAATCTTAGATGAAACGATACTATATGCCCATAGCGACATTCATTATTGGATGCGTTCCAGTACCACTAATAGTATCACCGCACATTCAAGACACGATTTCTCTTCCGACGCAAGAATCGTCGCCCGAGATGAATTGCACATCCGGAACGCTCCTCGATAGCGATTTTGGAGAAATTGATCAACTCTTCCACGCAACATTTGATCAACGATGCTCCTTACCGGACACTACCTTTTTGCAAAGAATAACGGAAGTTACCTGTAGCGAATCTGCGACATGCGCACGGGCCATATGTCAGTGCGAAATTGCCTTCACTCCCTCTGCGGGCGGAGGTGCGGGAAAAGACGTAAAAACTATTCGCACCGCCGATTTCGTGAAAAAAGATGGCGTATGGCGCATACATCTTCGCCCGTTGGATTAATCCCGCGGGCTTTTTCTATCCTGCCAGTATTTAATCTATATGTAATGCATGCCAATCGAATTACTTACAATCCTGTTGCCAAAGACACTTTTCCAATTGCACACGCCCATCGTGACTGAATAAAACACCCTCTTCTTCCAATCTTTTTTTCTGCTCCCCCGCTCCGCCAAACACATACCCCGCCGCGAGTCTGCCGTCGGAAAAAACAACCCGATGGCAAGGACATTTCAAATCAGTATTCGCATGAAGCGCGTGGCCTATTCGACGCGCATCACGCGTGCCAAGAAGCCGCGCGATCTGCCCATACGTTGAGACCTTTCCTCGCGGAATATCTTTTACTATTTCATATACACGTTCGAAAAAAGACGCCATACTTTTTTCTCGCTTAGATATCTTCATTAATCAGCGTACTGGAAATTGTTTGCAATTTCAAGAAAAATAAAAAGTCCGTCGAAAACATCAACGGACATTGTGTAAAACTCTCTGAGAGATTTAACGGCTTCTCCTTCTCTGGACAATCCGTAGTGCGTGAACGGTATCATTAAATTCAGGATGATGAGTCGTATTGATACTCGCGATGACGAGATTACCTGACCCCTGTATAACAAACTTCTCCATCTCTCCAGAACGTTGTCTCCGCAACTGCCTCAGTCGCAACCTTTTGATTCTGTCATCCATTGTATCCTCCATTACTGCTCAACTTGCGCGACCCGCAAAGTTTTGCGAAGAGCAACGTTCGCGTCGATTATCTGCCGATAATGATCGTTACTAATCTTACACTCTTTCCAGAGTCTCATGGCTATGATACCCAGAACAAAAAGAACTGCACCTATTACCGAACCCAGTAGCGATCGTTGCGATAGTAAAAGAACACTTAGTCCGGCAACCAACAGGAATGATGCTGATATTGCGTAGTATAAGCTACTCCTCATACAGCGACGTGCGAGTGTTTCATACTCAAAACAGAGTCCTCCAGCGGTCAGCACATAGCGAGTGACTTTATCCCAATGAGCCAAGAGGTAAATCACCTCATTACGCTTGCCCATCAGAATCGAATCTTCATGCTTATCTCGTGATGACCAAATCTCGAGTTTATCAAAAACGCCTACCGTTTGCCAAACCCCAATCTGTTCTTGGACTTCCACCGAAAGAGCATGACCGCCATACGATGACAGGTCTTCGGGATTGGAAGTATAGGGATACTCCGATCTCCAAACAACCGCCTCGTCAAAGGACATCATCATACGCGGCAGGAGACCATTTCTTATCTCGTTTGCGAGAACACGTAGATCGGCATCAGCATTAGAAAGCTGAAGTCTCATTTTTTGACCCTCCTATGCTTGAACGATAGCGCAATAAAATTACCACATGCATAATTAAATGCAAGTGGCAAACCTCGCTTATATTTAAGATATCATCCCTGAAGAAGATTCGGGACTCATGAGATCATCACATCCTTTTCATTATTTTTTACTTTCCAAATATCTTTTTCGAATGATTCCTTGCAGTAACGCGATTGTTTTCTCGAGGTCTTTTATTTTTAGAATCTGATTTTCTTTTAGTCCTTTTTCGTTTATGGTGCACCCCTTCAGAATATGTTCTTTCAAAATGCTCGTTGCCCAAATACGGAAACGTGTCGCGTTTGCCGAATGTATCCGATACCCGACAGAAATAATAGCATCAAGATTATAGAAAAATGTTTTATAGATTTTACCATCTTTCGCAGTATGTTCCATTTTGGAACTGACTGATTTCTCTTTCAATTCTCCGCTTTCGAAGATATTCTTAAGATGTTTTGTAATAGCCGGACGCATAACATTAAAAAGAAATGCTATCTGTTTTTGCGTAAGCCAAACCGTCTCATCCTGAAGCGTGACGTCAAAATGAGCTCCGTCTTTCCGTTCGTAGATAATAATTTCCCCTTTTTTCTGTTCTTTGTGCATATACAATAAGTATACCAAAATTAAGAACGTTCGCTCGATCTAAAAAAGATTGTAAAAATCCCTTAGCTTTCCCGCTTTTTTATACTCCAAAATA
Source organism: Candidatus Uhrbacteria bacterium (assembly GCA_016186045.1). Lineage (GTDB taxonomy): Bacteria > Patescibacteriota > Patescibacteriia > JACQRZ01 > JACQRZ01 > JACPMJ01. Next base: position 23,349 of record JACPMJ010000016.1, read on the forward strand.
TTCTCTGCCGTATATTCTTTGCCGGTCAGACGGCTAAAGGCTTTTTGCGCGGCGTCTTTTTCATCTTCATTCGCTCCCCGCTCGGCAAGAGCAATCACGGCGAGAATTTTGGCAATTGTTTTGTTATCGACTTTTTGCTCTGTTTTTTTATCTGCTTCTGAAGTGGCATGTACCACTACATCTTTGGGGCCATAGTACTGCTCAAAAATAACATGTAGACGTTTACGCCAGTACGCAGACGTTTTCTCTTTTGAAAAAAGTTTCTCAAGCAATGTCTCGTCCTGAAAAAGTTTCTGGAGAATATCTCCCTGAATCCTCTCAAGGAGCGGCGTTGCGAGATCAGCTTTTTCAGAAAACCCCATTGTATATCCTGTCGTATAGACTCTCTCCAGCTCCTCATTCTCAAAATCCACACTCTCTCTTTCAAAAATATCTCCAAATAGGCGAAGTATGGCGCTGTGCGAGTATCCATCTCCGTGTAGTTTTGCAAACTCGCGATTGAAATATGCATCAAGTGGTTCCTGTAATGTTTTAAACGAATCAGTGCGCACGAAAACCCACGCATCTACCAATATCTGAAGATCACTCGCCAGATTCATCACCTCTTCAAACGCCTCTTCATTATGATACCGATACGGAAGTTTTTGTTTTTCAACTTTTTTTTGATTTCTATGATATTCAAAATAGAGGCAATCACCATACATATCGCCAGATACACCATTCAGCATATTCTGTGCCGGCATGAAACCTTCAAAGTCCGCATTGTAGCTTGGAGAAAGCTGGCGGAAGAGGACGTACGGAACGGCATCATCATTCCTAAGTTTTCCCATTTCCCGCCCGGTAATTTCAAAAATATGCTTTATCATCTTCCCATCCCTCAAAACAACATTCATCACCCAAGCGCCCTTTCCCAGCTGACCTATATCTGTGATGGGAGATAGTTTGATACTATTGAGTTCGGCGCCTCTTTTTTGGTTGCGTATTGATTCATACAGAGCTTTGAGATCTTCTACGGAAAACCCATCCCACTCGCTTTTTGGAAGAATGCGGATGGCGTCGCTATACAAAACGGGGGCGATATCCTCACCGTCTATCTCAATAGAGATAGGCTCCTTTTCGTATTCACCCATCTCAAAATCTACATCTTTATCTTCTCGAAATTTTGGCGGCATAATTTCTTAAATACTCATTTATTATATCAAAAAATTCTTAAATAATCATCCGCCACGTCGCTTCCTCTTGCTTAACACCCCATATCGAAAACAATCGGTAAGATGATCATTTACCATCCCTGCCGCCTGCATAAATGCATAGCAGATCGTTGAGCCAACGAACGAAAACCCACGTTTGATGAGCGCCTTACTCATGACATCTGATTCCATAGATCGCGGCGGTATATCCTTTTCCTCACCGTAGGCGTTGATAATTGGCTTATTATTTACAAACGACCAGATATATGACGAAAATGATCCATATTCTTTCTGAATCTCAAGAAATGCATGCGCGTTACGAACTGCGGCACGAACTTTTTGTCGATTGCGAATAATCTCTGCATTCCCCAGCAACGATTCTATTTTAACGTCATTATACTTCGCGATTTTTTTAGGATTGAAATTATCAAACGCCTTTCGAAACGCCTCGCGCTTCTTTAAGACGATCGCCCAGCTCAATCCCGCCTGCATCGCATCCAAAAAAAATAAACTCAAACAACTTTTGATCGTCACATAACGGAACGCCCCACTCCGTATCATGATAGGCGATCATCAGTGGATTCGTTCCGGGCCAGAGACATCTTTTTTTATGTGTGTTTTTCATTTCTTCTCCATGTATTTTCAATAACCTATCGAAACCGCCCTTCATCAAGATAACGCACAAGCGGCTCCTCCCATTCAAAACAAGTTTCTTTTCCTATTAAGCTCCGAAAAGCTTCTGCGCATTTCGGATCGTATCCAACGTATTCCTCAAGCAAAGCTACGACTTCATATATAAACGATCCAACGGTGCCGTCAGAATCATCCGTGCCAAATTGCAATTTATGGTCTAAGCGAAGCAAAAGATCAATAAGAAGTTTTGCAGTTTGTTTGCTTACTGGTAATTCACAAATAATTGCCGCTAGCCGATGCACGCCTTCACATAGCGAACTTTGGTATATAAACCATTTTCGTGAAGGACCAGTATATGCCTTTATATATCGAATTGCACCGGCAATGGATTTTTTTACGCTTGCAAGATGTTCTTTTGTGAGCTCCCCAATTTTTCCACTGCACACCACTTCATCAACTCGTTTTTTTTCTTTATCAGAAAGCGGTTCACCAAGCGTTACTGCTTGGATTGCAACAGCCACCATGTGTTTGCATAATACATCCTTTTGTCCGAGATAGCAGTCGCACTGTCCACGATCATAATGTCGAGCATCCACAAAGACACGATACGGATGCGTCCCAACTACTATTGCGGAACAACCATACGCATCATCTTCGTAATGTGTCACCTTTCCACTTTCATACAACGCAATTGCCCGCTCAAATGTCTGGGGGTCTGTTCCAAACTTAATGGTATCAAGATCAAAATGCGGAAGCATAATTTACTCCGTCAAAAGCCATTTAAAACTACAATTTTATTTCTCAAATTGCATTTTTCCTGCCCCTCTGATCATTACGAGATATACCGTCGTTGCGATGTATCCCAAATGAAATACGTTTCTTTCCTTCTTCGTTCTATGATAACATCCTTTGTTTGCGCATATCCTCGCTCATCAAAACCGATCGACTCTTCACACATAATATCCGACGCGCCAGTGAGCATAAGATCATCAATTCCATCGCCATTCAGGTCGCCATATTTACTCGTCAGCATGCCTCCTTTCGTGTAGTTGTTCCAAACTTTCTCGCTATATTCGTTCCTTGAAGGGCCGAATCCCCTTACTGCTTCGAGCCATGATCTCCAATATCATTGATGCCCCCTTACTCCCTTGCATAAAACGCTTCTATATCCACCAAATCTTTATGGCTACTTAAGATTGATAGAATGTGAGTGATATCTCTTCCTGGGTGGATCGAAACAATGATTCCACTACGGTCTGCAACAACGATAAGTGATTGTTTTCCCTCTGCCACCAGATCCGTGTGGTAAAGGAGTAAAGGTGTTGGTAAAGTGATAAAGGTGATAAAGGTGTCAGATAAAGGTGGATAAAGGTGGGTGGATAAAGGTGGATAAAGGGGATAAAGGTGTCAAAATAAAGAAATAAAGGTGAATAAAGGAATAAAATAAAGATAAAGGTGAGATAAAGGTGTCAGGTACCTTTTCCTGGCCTACCTCGTGATTTGACAGTTGTTTCCAAGTTAAACTTCTTTATGATTCTATCGCTCCACGAAGTACTGCCAAATGGTTGACTGCGATTC
>JACPMJ010000018.1 GCA_016186045.1 Candidatus Uhrbacteria bacterium
CGAACGGTGGACGCACTCCTTAAACAGAGTGCTCCAAAACCAAATTCGCTGGCTCTCCGGTATTATTGTACCCCTTCTCTTTTACCTCTTCCATGAGGAATGATACAAACTAATTCAAGAATACTGCATCAGAATTTGAAAAATAAAAATAGCCTTGCATGATTTTATGTAAGGCTATTGCGTTGTGAAGAGAGTAATACATGTAAACCCGTATCAAGGCGGCGGCTCTTTCCATAGATGAAAAAAAATGATATTATTTCTACATAATATTCTTCGAAATAATCTATGCCTACATATATCATAGTAACGCTCGCAATCGCCATGGGCGCATTGGGAAATTTTTTTATCAAAATCGGATCAAAGGCACTGCCTACGACCGCTTTAAGCGCAGAGAACGTACTAAAAATCGCCACAAACATCCCGCTCATTCTTGGCATTGTCTGCCTCTTTGCCAGTTTTCCTTTTTACTCCATGACCATGCAGAGGATGAATCTCGGCGTTGCATTTCCGCTTGTACAAAATGTCACTTTTGCCGTCCTTCTCGTGCTCTCATACTTCTTTCTTCGCGAGTCATTGACACTCATCAACTTTCTTGGTATCGTTCTCATCATGGTCGGGCTCGTCCTGGCCGCACGGTAAACAGTATGGTGGCTATAGTTTAGTGGCAAAACTGCGGTTTGTGGTACCGTTGTCGAGAGTTCGATTCTCTCTAGCCACCCCATGAAAGCATCTCCTTCGCGGAGGTGTTTTTGTATTAAAAACCCTACCAATGCATAGCATCAGTAGGGAATGTTTTCTATCGCTTTTTTGCGATCTTTTTATTCTTCATTCATCAGACGATCAACGCCAAGATGCATCCGCGCATCCGTAGGAACGATCACTTTGTCGGTTTTCTGAAGAGCCCGAGCCCGTTCGAGCTCAATGAAACGCGCTCCACCGGTTTGCTCAAGTGCGGAAATAACAACTGCGAGCCGCTCCTTCTCAGCATCGCGCTCCGCTTGCGCTTTCACAATAAGCGCTTCTGCCTCGCCCGTGGCTGTTTCTATTTTTGCTGCCCGAGCAGTCTTTGCCGATTCCAATATTCTGAAACGTTCATTCACTGTTTCAAGCTCAAGGAGAGCTTTCCGCACCTCCTCATTTTTCTTTCTCCCCTCAATAAGACGTCGCTCACTGTCAAGCTTCGCCTCTTCCCGCAGTCGATTTGTGAACACATCCACATTTGCCTTAATGGCATCAGCAAGCTTTTCCTGGATTTCTTCATCCTCGGGAGTGATGCCCTCAACATCAATACCGAACACTTCGAACCCATTCTCTGGAAAAACCCTACTGCCACTCTCATCGAAGATCACCTCTTTAATGAGACGCGCGGCTCCAGCATGAAATGCTTCAAAATCATGCTTAGCGGCAATTTCGCGGATTTCAGAAGAAAGAACTTCAACAGCGAACCCAATTGGATCCTTGAGTGAAAAAACTTTCTCTGGAGCGTTCAGATCCACTTGAAAGCGCCAATGAAAGTTTACATCAAGGACAAGCGTTGCATTATCCTTTGTTCGCACAACGAGTTTGTCTAAGATGAAATCCGGTCCCAAGTCCAAGACTGCAACACGAAGTGCGTTTGGTTTCACCGGCACTCCACCGGAAAGATGAAGAACTCGCGGTCGCTCATGAGGCCCGAAAAAGACCGTTGCCGGACCAAGTACAACCTGTCTCTCTTTACCGTGATGTAGGCAGATTGCTTGATGATCTTCAAGATCTACCACAACGGCATCCGTGTTGTCACGACGCGGCCTTGGAGACGCAACGAGGACTCGCGTATCACGACCCACTTGCTGAGGAATAAATCCAAGCGCCTCTTCCTCTTCTGGGGTAAGTTTTTTCTCCCAGAAGCTCTCGTTCTGTTCCAAAAAAAGATCCTGCTCACCCTGCTCAAGACGAACTTCACCCGTATCATCATTCTGGACATATTTACCTTCTTCGAGAGAGAGCGAGGCACTCACCCGATGCTCCACTATTTCGATGTCTTTGTGCGGCACGAAACGACAGAATCCACGAACAATGACCTCTTTGCCCGCTGAAATGAGTCGGTGCGACTCAACTGGATGCGGAGCTTCCTTGATTGCCCGAACAAGCAAGGCGTCATCATCTGTCAAGATAATCTCGCTCTTCACGCCCTGCGAATCAAGTTGTTCGCCAAAATGTAGTGAAAAGCAATCAGGACCTACACGGATCGCCCGTTCACCCTCCGCGATATCTCCTTGTTCCTTAATGTATGGATTATGAACGCGCACCCATTCTCCGTCACGGAGAATGATTTTTTTCTGAACACCTCCCTTAATCTCCCCAAAGGATCCAAGCCAAAAACGAGACGGACCCTCGCGAAGCATGATCTTTCCGGTCAGATTATTTCGCACCCAGCAAAACTGAAAGCGATCCAAAATAACCCTCCTGAAAAGATTTTTAGCTAAACTAACGAGGAGGTCGCCGAACCAGGTAGCTTTTTGTGTGTCACTATTCATAGACATACTTGCCCTTCCTTTCACGTGTTGTATCGCGTTCCTGTAAAACATAGACGATACCTATCCACTCATCTTTTTTTACTCCTTTTCAATGAACTTACATAACTGTACAAGAATAAAGAAATAGTGTAAAATAAATATGATATTTAATGGAGTGCATATTAAAACCATTATAAATAAAGTATAATTTGATTTATTAGTAGTCAAAAATAATTGACATATAATAAATTTATGAAAAATAATCTTCTTAGTTGGCTTCTTTCAACAGGCCTTGATGAGCAACGAGCATCCCTTTATTTGACAGCATTAACAAAGGGCGAATCCACTGCATCTGAGCTTGCAAAAACAATGTCTTTAGGAAGAACGGCAGTCTATGACAATCTTCGGGTTCTTCAAAAACGTGGCTACATGAATGTTATTCAAAATGGGAAACGTCATGTATTTATCCCCATTCATCCAAAGGAACTCTACAAAAAATTTGATAGCCAGCGCCAACAACTTAAAGATTTGCTCCCCGATTTTTTAGCACTCTATTCAGAAAGTGGCTCACAGCCTTTTGTACAGCTTTTTCAGGGACCCTATGCCGCGCGTGAAGTATATGAGGACATATTTACAACAACAAAAAGCGGATATTCATATTTTTCACCACCTCAGCTCACTCTACAGGTCATTGATCGCTCATACATAGAACAATGGGTAAAAAAAAGAGTAACAAAGGGCATCACAAGTCGGTCGTTACGCGTGAAAGCGCAGAATATCGTTGGAGAACCGGTCTTCAATAAGGAATCCGAGTATCTGCGCCAGATCCGCTATCTTCCATCGTATGTTGACTTGAAAGCATCAATCTATATCTATGAAAAGAATATCGGGGTCATTTCCACAATTAAAGAAGGGACTGCTTTTATCATTCACTCAGCAGATCTTTCATTTAGTCTTCTTCAAATTTTTAATTTTCTATGGAGTATCAGTAAGGATTCTTGAGCGCTGAAAAAAACTGCATTCCATAAAAGCATCTTCGTACCCGCCATCAGACTGTCTAAAAAAGGAGGTGTTTTTGTTTGACAGCGAAAAAAGCTATGATATACTGAATATGTGAATATTTAACATTTGATATTAAATTTTATGACATCCTTAAAACCACGCGCGATTGCACAAACAATACATAGAGCGATGCGTACATTTCCGGCAATTGTTCTTACCGGTCCTCGCCAGTCAGGAAAAACAACCCTTCTCAAAAAACTTTTTGCAAAAACACATACGTTTCTTTCTCTCGAAGATCCTGATATTCGAACGCTGGCGCGAGATGATCCCCGCGCATTTCTTGAACGATATACTGCGCCGCTTATCCTTGATGAGATCCAGTATGTTCCCGATTTGCTTTCGTATATAAAATCAGCGATTGACGAAAATAGAAAACCGGGCCAATGGATCATCTCTGGATCTCAAAACTTTCTCCTTATGAAAGGAGTCACCCAATCGCTTGCAGGGCGAGCGGCAGTATTTACACTGCTTCCATTCTCATATGCAGAACAGGCGGGACGTGGTAGTAGCATGAAAACCCCGACACAATGGATGCGAGAGCTCTCGAGGAATATCTCCCCAAAAAAAACGCGCGCCGAATCTCGGCATATTGATGAATGGATTTTACGCGGTAATTATCCCGAAATCGCTTCGAATAAAAAAGTGGATCGAAAAGTTTGGTGCGCATCATATATAGCAACCTACCTTGAACGTGATGTGCGAAATCTTACTGCCGTTGGGGATCTGAATCAATTTGATCGGTTCCTCACGCTTTGCGCAACGCGGACTGGACAATTATTAAATTATTCTGACATCGCTCGAGATATCGGTATTTCAGTACCTACGGTATCTTCTCTATCCGTATTACAAAAACATCGGCAAACGACTCATAAAAGCACCAAAGTTGTATTTCACTGATACTGCGCTTGCAAGTTATCTTTTCGGCATCTATGATCGCGAAACGTTACTAGGTAGTCCTCATTTCGGAAATCTTTTTGAAACAGCGATTGTCAATGAATTTGTAAAACGGTTTACGCATTTTGGCGAAAAACCGCCGCTCTATTTTTTACGCACACTCACAAAAGACGAGGTGGATATCGCTCTTGAATGTGCAACAAAACTCTCATTATTCGAAATAAAAAGCAGTGCAACAATAGCCCCAAAGCATGCCGAAGTTCTTAAGCGATTCATTACCGCTTTGCCACACTCATCAATTTCTCGCGCATATCTCATTTCGCGCTCACTACACCGTGCAACACTTTCTGAAAATATTCTTCTCAAACACTGGATAGACATCACATAATTGATGCCCTTCACTGTTTACCCCATAAAAACATCTCCGTATTTGCCATCCGCCAGTTGGCGGATGGCAAAGGAGGTGTTTTTATTTTTGGTGAAATAAAAAAGAACCCCTTAACGAGGCCGTTGCAAAACTCAGCTAAGCATGTCATTCCCGCGAAGGCGGGAATCCAATTCTTTTAATTTAAGAAGAATTCTGGATCCCCGATCAGAGCCTGTCCTCAACTTGATTGGGGATCTGGGATAACAATCGGAGGGTTTTGCAACGGTCTCCTTAACGAATCTTTGCAAACCCCTTTGCAAAGGATTAGGTTCTAACGGAAAAGTTTTTTGGTCTCTTCAAACATAGATTATCGGGAGGAGTGCGGAGAGGTCTCCTTTCTTGGACATCCGCACTCCTCCCATGGTCGGCAGTACCATTCGCGCATCCTCTCGCTGGTGGTTGGTGCGAGAGGCCACTTCTGGACTGCCGTGACTTTATCCAACGCAGGTTTTCTCAATTCTTCCGCGGAGAAAACCTGCAAACGACGCTTTTCATTCATACCCTCGGATCGTTATCGCCAATGCGCCAGTCCGACCATTCAAGTTTCATCGACATCTCGATATCAAGTCCTCTTTCGAGAAGCAGATCAGTGATGTCGGTTCTCCCATAGGCTCTACTGGATGTTACGAATCTGCCGTTTTGGCCTGGTTTCGGATAGATGGTGTATGAAACGACATAGAGTCGTTCGTCTTCCCACTCGAAAACATTGTCAAAAAAATAGTTCCACTCCTGGTGAGTCTTCCTGAATTCTTCGCCATCATCATCGATGCCGCCGAGAATCCACATTCCGCGAGGGGAGTAATTATTTTGGAGCCACACGCCGGCTCCATTACATCCTGATCCAACCACCAGAAGGTCGGGCCGATTGGGATCGTTGCAATCCCCAAATCTTACGGCTCCCCTTTCCCTATCAATAACCACGGGGATGATCGCATCCACGTTAATCGGAAGTGCAAAAACGTTATGCAGTGTTTTTTCACGGAACTGCATCAAATAGCCCCAGCAGCAAAAAGACGTCCCAACCCATATCATCTGCGCATGCTCTAATGTAACCGCCGCGGTCACACTCTGGGAAGAGATATTGGGGAGTTGCAATTCGTCGAGACTTCTCATGATTCCTTCCTTTCAAGGAACGCGGCGCTCAAGCGATCCGACATTTGCCGGAGTGAATGACCAAAAGCCATCCACGCACCCTACAAAAAATATGATACCAAACTGACATTTTTATGTTTTAAATATGTTACATAAAATTTAATTAAACGAGATAGTAGTCCATTTATGTCTATATTATAATACAAAATAACTTGACACGATTAATAATATGTTGTAATATAGATACTACAGAATATATGATTTCTCAACTGAAACCCATCCTTAAGCAACTCGATCTCAATACCAATGACACAAAGGTTTTTTTGGCGGCTTTTGAATTGGATTACGCGCCTGCTTCGGAAATCGCCAAGCGGGCACATTTGAACAGAATTACCGCCTATGAGGCGCTCAAACGCCTCGTGAAGAAAGGTTTAGTACGATCAAGGGTGCTAAAGGGGAGTGGTGTAAAGTATTTTGAAGTTGAGGATATCGGAATTCTGCAAAATGCTCTGAACGAAAAGAAAGTGTCTGTTGAGCATGCACTTTCTGATATCCAAACACTTGCCGCACAACTCCGCGCAAAGTATACGGGACGTTCGGAAAAGCCGGTTGTACTTTTCTACGAAGGGCGAAGTGGAATAAAAAACATCCTCTTGGACACGCTCCATCAACAACCAAAAGAGATCCTCTCATTCGCGTCTGCCGATTTTCTTGAGTTGGGATATGATTTTCATTTTTTGGAAAGATATTGGAAACAGCGCGTTGAATATAAAATTCCCTCCCGTGGCATCATCCCAAAAACTGACTGTGCCGTATCGCTTTTTACTCCCGAACGCAATGTACGCGAATTACGACAGATACATTTTGTCGATCCGAGAGGATATATGTTTAAAAATGAAATTGATATTTACGGCGATACTGTTTCAATCATATCCCTCGTGAAGGGAAATGAGCATGGCGTCATTTTGCGAAGTCGCAGTATCGCAGAAGGATTGCGATCTATTTTTGAATTGGTATGGAACACAAATTGCTAAATCAGCAACTGCGGCTCTACCATGTTTCACTATAGTACCCCATGAAAACATCTCCCTCGCGGAGGTGTTTTTGTTTTTCACTATTCTTGACATGTATTACATATGTAATACAATACATACATAATCCATAAAAAGTTCATATGCGCGACGTTATCACTATTTCTCTTCCTACAAAAACTCGCTCCATAATTAAAAAACGTCTCAAGGAGCGTGGATTTCGCAGTATGAGTGAATATATGCGATACTTGCTTGATCAGGACACAGATGTTATCTCTCAAGATGAACTTCTCGCAATAGCAAAAGAGGCTGACCGTGACTACAAAAACAATCTTCTAAAAAAACGATCATCCCTTCGAGAGCTTTTATGATAGTTGGAGAAATTTATTATAGCAGACGCTTTGAAAAACAGTTTTGTACTCTTCCAGAACATATACAAAAAAGAGCAATAGTCGCAGAAGATCAATTTAGAGAAAATCCTCTTCATTCCTCATTGCGCCTTCACCAGCTTAAGGGTGAGCTACATGGTCTTTGGTCGTTGAGTATAAATCTTACCTACAGAATAATTTTAAAACGAAAGGATGGCGGCGCGATTCTCTTTGTTTCTATTGGAAAACATGATTTGTATAAAGCCCTATAAGAAAAATAAAAAACCTCCAGCATCTTTTTTGATGTCGGCAACTACTAGACAAAGAACTTTTTTACTCTATGAGTCCGCGGGTCTTTCCCCGCTCCAGCATCCGCTCGATCTCTTCGACTCTTTCCCTGACGTCCGCCTCTATTCGTTCAGACGCATTTGCGAATTCAAGACTCTCTCTGAAATTGCATCTCTAAGATCGTCCGATTCATCTGAAGCGGTCGCATATTTTCATTGTTTGGTTCTCTTGCGCACATCAGACTCAATGCGCACGCGGCACCAACCGACGTCGGATAAAACGATGCCGCCAATTCACGAATATCCTCCTGATTCAGCTCGTCAAAATAATCGCGATGATCATGCATGAGAATAGAGATGAGAAGCGGCTGACTCGTTGGCGTTTGTCTCAACAGTCCGCCGTGCAGTTCATTTGGGATAAACCAAAACCACTGCATAAAGCCGGATGATTTGATGTTCAAATCCCTGTCTTCATCATCAGAGCTTTTTTCAGCGGCACGGATCATTCTCTTGAGTTGCGCCCTATCCCGCGGATCAGTGAAGCTAAAGATCGCGTTACTTCGCTCAATAGCCCTCTGCATACAATACCGCCAGAGATGGCCATACCCCGGATCGGATGATCCGCTTGAGAGTATGTGCTGGACTTTCCCGAAAGCGCTTTTGAATGTTTTGAAGGTAAGCCGCGGCTGGGAAAAGATTTGGAGAAGCTCCCATGCTTTTTTCGCGGAAAGATGGCCTCTTTTTTCCATCCATACCGCGATATCTTCCATGGAAGAATCTTTTGTCAATGAACTCACAAATCCCTCCTTTTTGTATTCTGCTCTGCCAGTATTTCATAAAGAGGTTTCTTTGTCAATATCGCTCTAGAGAGCGTTGCAAAACTCTTATTCTGTCATCCCCGACTCGATCGGGGATCCAGTATTTATTTTAAATACGAGGAACTAGATTCTCGGGTCAAGTTCCCGATTTTTGAACGAGACCTTGAGTTCATAAAAATCGCAATGCCTGTGGTGCCCGAGAATGACACAGGACGAGTTTTGCAACGTTCTCTCACTCTACAAATAAAAAACCTCCAGCATCTTTTTTTAGATGTGAAGGTCTACGGTCTTAGAAACGGACGTCTCCGAATCCCGATCTGATCTCGGTGAGCGGACCGTCTCCCTGAATGTGGACAAAGCGAGCTCCGGATCCTGTGCTCCAGAATCCCGTTGAAAAATACGACACCTGACTTTCTTGCATCCACCTCATGCATAGCAAGTATCCCACCGGACCACGTTGAAGGTCTGCGTAGCGATCAAGCGAGTCATAGGTACTCTGCGCACAAGCAAAGATGGGAAATTGAGTTTTTCGTTCCTCACTGCGCATGTCCTTATTTCGCACGTATAGAAGGAATTCTTCCGCACGAGATCCAAGACGCGCCCGCACAAGAGGATTCTCATATATCTCCTCAAATAAAAGCAAGGAGTGAAATGACTTTTTCAATGACCTCCCGAGCGTTCGCATCTCCACGATCTCCACCTGACCATAGTCTCCGTCACAGAGTTTCCAAAATTCCCTTTGAAATTTCGGATCCTGCGCGAGACACTGAACGCGAAGATTGTTGTACGCTCGCCACTGAATGATGTCTTCGTCTCTCTCGTATGGCGAGTTTTTTTCTGCGAGGATCCGCTTCAAAAATCCGCGCTCCTTGTATGCAAGACGATTGCTCGCGCCGTCATAAAATCCGCGAGCAAGTTTTGGCGTTGCCATGGGTCCCACGCCATGCGCCACTACGATAAGTGGAATACCGGTACGGGAAAGTCCCGCGTATTCTGCCGACATGGTTGTGATGTATGGCGGAAGTGAGACTTTCTCGAGCTGATGGTTTAAAAGAACATCCACGATATCCGGAATGGTTGCGAGCCGTCCATGAGATATCTTTTCTTCTGGAAACATGATATCCAATGGCGGATCATTTACACTTTTTCCCACTCGTACCGACATCCGTTTTTCTCCGAGAGATGTCGTACCGATAGCGGCCGATGCCATGAGAATCCTCCTTTACGAAAACGCCTTTCGAGACAGTACTTATAGTACAAACAGGGACAAAAAATGTCAAAACAACAGGCAGTAGGCGGAGATCTATTGACAAAAAGAGCTTTTTCATGTAATATACACTATACTTGACTTTGGTAAGAGAAAGGAAAAGGGAATGAACATATACCATCCGGAAAACGCAGTGGTTCCTATAAAACTTTGGACTGATGGCGTCCCGATTGAAGAGAGCGCTCTCAAACAGCTTGAACATGTCGCGCGGCTTCCCATTGTAGTATCGCATATTGCCGTTATGCCGGATGTCCATTGGGGCCGCGGGGCGACGATTGGAAGCGTCATTCCTACTCAAGGCACGATTATTCCCGCGGCAGTGGGGGTGGATATCGGATGCGGGATGATGGCGGTGAGAACTACGCTCACCGCGAACGATTTACCCGGTGATCTTCACAGTATGCGCCTTTGTATTGAAGAAGCCGTACCGCATGGCCGCACGCATGATGGCGGCAAAGGAGATGCGGGAGCGTGGGGGAATCACCCGCCGTCAGCAATTTTAAACGAGTGGGATGCGCTTCATGGTGGATTTAAGGCGATTCTCCAGCAACATCCAAAGCTTGGCCATGCAAACACCTACACGCATCTGGGGACACTCGGAACGGGAAATCACTTTATCGAGGTATGCATTGATGAGCGCGAACAAGTGTGGCTCATGCTTCATAGCGGTTCGCGCGGTGTGGGAAATCGCATTGGATCGTACTTCATTGAGCTTGCAAAGAAGGATATGGCACGGCACGGCATTGATCTTCCCAATAAGGAGCTTGCATACCTTCAGGAAGGAAGTGAACATTTTAGCGACTACGTGATCGCTGTCTCATGGGCGCAAGAATTTGCGCGAATAAATCGTACACTTATGATGCAGGCGGTCATCAAGGCGATCAAAAAGTCAAAAGGCCTTCCACATTTTAGCATCACGGATGTGACGGTAAACTGTCATCACAACTACGTGCAGAAAGAAATCCACTTTGGTCAAGAGGTTTATCTCACACGGAAGGGTGCGGTTCGCGCGGGGGAAGATGATCTTGGAATCATTCCCGGAAGCATGGGAGCGCGATCATTCATCGTCCGCGGAAAGGGAAATCCAGACTCCTTTTACTCCTGCAGTCATGGCGCGGGCAGAAAAATGGGGAGGGCGGAGGCGAAACGCCAGTTCACGCTTCAAGACCATCGCAACGCCACAGAGGGCGTAGAGTGCCGTAAAGATACGGAGGTCATTGACGAGACGCCCGGCGCGTATAAAGATATTGAGGCGGTCATGAACGCACAGGCCGACCTTGTGGAGATTCTCTACACACTCAAACAAGTTATTTGCGTCAAAGGATAAGAAAGGCGCAAACATACTTCGCCACATTCTTTCAAAGAATGTGGTTTTTATTTTGAAATACAGAAAATATAAAAAGCGCAGGAATCACGGTGATCCTGCGCGAAAGGGAACTATTCTTGACTTACTACGAAAGAAGATGCTTTTCGACGACCTCGACGACCTGATCGATCGTGAGAGTGGAGCTGACACCCTGCGGACTTCCGCCGATCGTCGGAGAGCCGCCCCAACCGGGCTCGAGTTCGTTGAGTTCCGCGAGAGCCGACTTGATGTCCGCGAACTTTCCCGCCTCGAAGACGCAGATCGTGAACTTCTTGTATGGCTCGCTCGGTGGTCCTTGCCTGAACTCCGGATTGAGCGCGACCACGACAGGCGCGCGAGGGAGTACCCAACGCTGGTGGCCGCCCGGTGCGTACCCTCCACCACGGCGATGCGACCGCCGGAACGCGTCTCGGACTTGATCTTCCCTGTTTCCATGGCGGTGATCATATCGAGCCGCTCCTTCTCGACTTGGGTGCGGTACTGTGCCGGTTCGTCACCGGTGAGCAACCACTGTTCCATCGTCGAAACGCGATCCGCAAGCGAGACCTTGAAGTCCATGACCGCCGCCGCGATTGCCGCGAGCGAGCGGGACGACTCGGCCGTTGCCGAACTCTCGTCCCACTGGTTTTCCCGGGTGGGAAGTGGCTTGGGGCCGGGGTAGCCGCCACGCGCGAACTTATCCGAAGTGGCAACCATATTGATCCGATCCATCGCGGACTCGAGGCTTTCGCCCTTCGCCCGGAGGCTAAAGATCGCCATGGAACCTACCGCGTCCAGATCGGCGCGCACCGTCGTGAGAGTAGAACCCTCGGCAGGAAGATCCACCGTCACCGCGTCCTCGATGGCCGCACGACTCGCGTCGCCGCCTGAGTGCTGGGGGTCGAGGTTGAAGGTACACCGCTCTGCGAGCGCTGACACCGTGACCTCGATTCCGTAAATCGAACTTCCGGCAAACACCCTGTCATTCGCCTCTGCCGCGGCCGGAACATTCCGGGGATCCAACGTCGCGAAATTATACATTTTGTATTTCTCCTTCTTTTCAAAAAACGAGGGGCTACGATACCACGTGGTATCATTTTACCCTATCAGAAACGTTTTTTAGAAAAACACCTCTGATAGAGGCACAAGATCGTACCTCTACAGGTTTCTTGTGCGTTCGTTACGACGTACCGCGCTTGAGAGTTGGTGACCCAGTATCCATGAAGCCGTGAAACAGACGCTCCATGGTTATCCATCCGCCACACTCCGATCGCACTATATGCAACTTTTTGAAAGATGCGCGTGCCATCACCTCTGCCTTTTCATGGGTATTGCATGGACAGGTGACGAGAGTTACCTTGTCGTGCGGGAACTTTGCGGCGAACATAATTGCTGACTCGTATCCTTGAGCGCCTACATAGACCACGAGGTGATCTATGGTACCGGACCAGTTGAAAAGCTCATTGAAGAGGTAATCAATCGCTTCGCAGACGTATTCCTCGCCGCCAGAACGACAGGGACCGAAAAGATCCATACTCATGAGGCCTTGAAGTACGAACGCCCGTCGGCCGTTCTCAAAGACCGATTTTTCCATTCCTGTGTGATAAATTCCCATCCCCAACGTAGTATGAGTTAAGAACACCGCCGTAGTGATAACCGTCGTTTTTTCTTGAGCGGTTTTTTTCATGGAACATCCTCCTTCTTATTGGGCATTTTTAATACAACATAGTATCGTCTCGCCCTATCAGAAACGTTTTTTGAAAAAAACATCTCTGATAGAGGCGCAAGTAGGTAACAGCTTTTTTGTCCTCACCCTTGCTTGCGCAAAATCATTCCTCCTTTCACCTCAGAACTCCCAACTTCTCCCGAAACCGCCGTTCAAACTCAAACTCGGTTGCGAGTTTGCAATCCGAATCAATCGGCGTTTCCAGAAGTGCTCTGTATGCCACCATCGCAATCCCTACCTTTTCTGCACAAACTTCGCACAGCATGAAGTGAAAGATAGCGAGCGGCGAGACCGTATCCGGCGGATCAGCATCTCGCTCGATAAGCGATTGCGCGATATCCGCGATCTCCTGATTGGTAAGTGGCATGTAGTCACCCTCCTTTCAAAGAGCGTAGTGGAGATGCGGAGAGTCGAACTCCGGTGTCCACTGTCAGCCAAGGTACATCTACGCGCATAGTTACTCGTTTTCAGTGAGCAACACCTGTTTTGCTTGAGGCGCAAACCGCCGTCCGGGAATTTCTCGCCACCCGTTGGCCAGCACATTGTTCTTAATCGCGACGATCCGTGCCAGAATCGCGATCCAGTCTCTCCTTTTCGTCTGACCCAGCTACAGAGACACCCTCACTGGCAGACGCTTTGGCTAAGCAGCCGCGGTTGTGTTTTTGTCTCTTTTAACGAATTGAGACAAACTTCGACGCGCAGTACTCTCCACTGATCAGCAGATCGAAACCGTTACATCCCCCTTCAATCCCAGAAACACCCTATCTGGGATTGGAGGCGAATGTATCGATCTC
>JACPMJ010000012.1 GCA_016186045.1 Candidatus Uhrbacteria bacterium
ACCAGTGACACCGAAGAATCCTTTGTTTGTACTATTAAGACTCACGACAATCCCGGAATTACCGGTGCTATTTTCATCCGCACGTACGAACTTACCTGTGCCACTCAAAGTTAGCAAGTCAGCCGGCGTCGTCGTCCCGATGCCTACGTTGCCGGAGCTCGTATCGACATAAAGTTGGTTTGTGTTTACCGCGAAATCTCCCGTTGTAGAGAGGGAAATGTTGAGTCCCGATCCCGCAGCAGGCGTGATGCCGAGCGCCCCTGAAGCGGTAATAATTGAAGGTGTCGAAACGGATGTACTAAACGTCCCAGTGGTGGCGGTGAGACCTGCGGCGAATAATCCAGCTCCAAGACGAGAAACAGAGAACATTGTGGAACTAGCAACCTGCCAAACTAAATTATACGAATTAGCCCCATCATTTGATGGGTCAATACTAAACGTCCCCGTATTGGCGGTGAGACCTGCGGCGAATAATCCAGCTCCAAGACGAGAAACAGAGAACATTGTGGAACTAGCAACCTGCCAAACTAAATTATACGAATTAGCCCCATCATTTGATGGGTCAATAATTAAATTCGCTCTTGCCGCTCCACCGTCGTATCGTAGTGGGAATTGAAATCCAGTGTCATTTATTCCTGCCCCATCTATTTTATTAAACGCTTCTCCACCAAAAGTAAATGTAAGCCCTGATCTTAATAAGCTGTATGTATAAGCCGACTCGGTTGTTCCTGCTCCAACAGTGCTTAACGAACCGGTTTGTTTTACTAACCCACTAAACGTCCCCGTGGTCCCCGAAATAGCCCCACTGCTAACAAGTGCGGTCGTAGTAACATTTCCCGTAAACGTCGCTCCCGAGAGTTGCGCAAACCCGCTTGCCGCGATGCCGCCGAGTTCTTCAGAATTCAGTGCGTAAGGCGCGGCGGTGATTCTACGTCGTGGAGTGGTGGTTTCACTGCCTATAGTAATTTCTAAATATGTAGTTGCATCGGAAAAATCATATGGGAAATATTTATTTCCTGTCGTATTATCTCCTAAATCTATAGAGAAAAATCCCCGAGAAACCGTAGTAGTTACCGCGCCGGGCGTGTTGCAGTTATTCGCATTTGTATCTGTTCCTGTCGCCCATTTACAATTTCCACCAGTGAGCGCGTCATAGATTCTAAATTTTAACTGATAGTTTGCGTCTGCCACCGGTACGTAGTTTGTATCCATGAGTCGTCCTTGATAGGTGATGGGCTTGGTGCGATTTGTGGTTGAGGCGAGAGTAGTAAAGAATACGCCAAGAGTCCCTACAACAAGAAGAAGAAGGAGTATCTGTGCGGTCTGCTCTTTTTTGAAGAGAAAGAATTTACTTGGCTGGCCTTTTTGTTGGCTTGATAATTTTTTTGAATACGCATTAAAAATTACCTTGAAATGTGTGAATAGGTTTTTTACCGGTTGTGATAATGAAAAACTATTTTTTAGAGCATCCGTTTGCGCCATGAGTTTTTCCTTCTGTTCAAAGATCCGTTTCCAGTATGAGGCGTCCGGGATGGCAGTTGAGGTTTTTTGTGGATTGTCATCCCCGACTCGATCGGGGATCCATGTATTTGAGAAACGTTTTATCTCACTGGATTCCCGTCCTAAAGGACTGCGATTTATAATCAATTGCTTCACTCTTGAATAAATCGGGAGCTTCCACGGGAATGACAAAAACGGCAATACAAATTTTGGTAATGATAGTTTTGGCAAGGAAAATTTCGGCAAGCGTATTGCAGGCGATGAGATGCGCGGTAAAACTAACTTCGGCAAGCGTACTATCGGAAGTTTGAATGATGGTAAAGTAAATGCAGGGAGTTTAAATACTGGTAGCTTGAATTGCGGTACTGTAATTTTTGGAATACTCAATGACGGAAACTTTGGAAGTACAAGTTTTGGCAAGGAAAATTTCGGCAAGCGTATCGTCGGCAATGATAGCCTCGGTAATTTTACTGTAGGAAACGAGTATGTCTTTGTCAGCGCGCTTGGAAGTTTTGGCACTATGAACGTGGGAAGCTTCAGTTTTGGTAAATTTATTTTAAGTTTTCTGTCATTGCGAAGGAGTCCCTTGAGAATACTCGGGATAAACTTCGCGACTGTGGCAATCCCGTGTTTTATTATACTTAATCGGGATCCCTCGACGCCACTTCGTTCTGCTTGGGATGACAAAGAAGGTAGCGTAAATTTCGGCAGATGTATTTCTTTTTTCAGGATTGGATGCAATGTGAGTCTTGGGAATGAGATTATCGGGAATTTCAGTTTTGGAAGCAGTAATCTTGGAAGCTTTGGTACCGTGAATACAGGAAGTCTGAATGAGGGCAAAACAAATCTTGGCAATGTAAACTTTGGCAATCGTAGCGTTGGAAGTGAGTATGTTTTTGTCAGCGCGCCGGGAAGCTTTGGCACTCTGAATGCGGGAAACTTTAAAGAAGGTACTGCGAATTTAGGTAGCATGGAAGCTATATGATCATAGATCCCTCCACTACGGTCGGGATGACACGTATTTCTATGACGCACTCTTGGCAATTGAACAGGAGTAAAGAGTCTATCGAAGAAGGACGTGACACTGTGAGGCAAGATGAATTTCTTTTTCTGTTCAAAGATCCGTTTCCAATACGAGGCGTCCGGAATGGAATTTGGTATGTCATTCCGAGTGGAACGAGGAATCCCGGCGCTATTGGAAGAAACGGGATTGCCACGGTCTCCGCCAGCTGGCGGATTCCCTCGCAATGACAAAAACTTCGGAAGCGTGAATTTTGGCAATGTAAATGTTGGAAGCTTTAGCCGTGGAAGTGTAATTTTTGGCAAGGAAAATTTCGGCAATCGTATTGTAGGCAATGATAGGCGCGGTAAAACTAACTTTGGCAAGCGTACTATTGGAAGTTTGAATGATGGTAAAGTAAATGCAGGGAGTTTAAATACTGGTAGCTTGAATTGCGGTACTGTAATTTTTGGAAGTTTAAGTGACGATATGTTGATATGGGATAGAGAGAGTCTTGGCAGCGCGATGTTTGGTAATGAAATATGGATGATGGGGATATGTTTGGATACTTGCGTTTTAAGCAATGCAAATTGGTGAGACAACCATGAGCGCTCTTCATTCCATATAAAATGCCTGCCTGCGCGGAATGCGGGAAATTCATGCGCAGGGAAATGAAATATCTCACATGCCTTGTGCACGGATGATTTTTTCTTTTGAAACCATACTTGCGGGTGCGCGAACGGTTTGTCAAACATTCGCAATACGTGGATATCTTTTTGCAGTGCATGAAAGATGCCCTCCTTTTTCGGAGATGTATAGAGATATGAATGTTCTCTTCGGAGACTTATGCCGGCTTTTTTATGACGCCACATAGGAATACGTGGCAGTACTCGTGTCAGTATGCGAAACGGCGCACGGAATAGCGAGTAGGTAACATTGAACGCATGTGTAAAAAATGAATACAGAAGTTCCCAAATGTCAATACACAGATCCAGAAGTAGTTTGAATGGAAAGAATACAATGGCAAAGAATATCTGGCATACGCCACTGCTTAAAGACCACATCCCGGAGAAGAGATGATGCACGCGGCGTTTTTCAGGTTGTGGTTGCCAGATAGACATACAAGGATACTATCTTAAAACGTTCCGGTGGTAATAAGAGTGACGGTTTGTGTATAATCGTTTCCTGCGGCAGTGGTAGTTGAAATAGCCGCCTTGAAAGTAATGACTGTGGCATCCGCGCTGACCCAGCTTGTGTGTGATGCAAATGTTTTTGCGCTTGTAGTACATGCGGGAGAATCACTATCTGCTCCGGTGTAGGGAATACAGGTATCTGAGTTTGCGCTGTTATATAGTCCATGCGTGCCGGATGTGGCAAAGCCATACTCTGCGCTTCCGGCGGTAACACTTCCATCATTTACATTCGCTATTTTATTACTAGTAGCGCTGGTTTGACGAAATGCGGCGCTTGCGATTATTGAAGACACATAACCGTTTGGCGCATTTGTGGTGACTGTTGACGTGACAATAGCCGAAGAAACGCTTGCCGTGGAGAGTGTTCCAAAAGCAATAGTGGTGGTGGAATAGGAAACTGAGATGTGCGGCTGTTCTTGCATAGCTTGAAATCCACTCCCAAGGACATAGGAGGTGCTGGTAGCAAACGGACTCGTGGATGATACTCCCGGTCCGCCCACTTCACAGAGGGAGTCATAGAGGATATAACTGGTGGAGGTGCTTGTTCCTCCGCCGCAATTCACGCTTCCCGATGAAATGATATAGCTCGTTGATGATACTTCTTGTGCAAAGAGAACTTCAGTATGGAAAGAAAAAAGTATAAGAAAAAATATTATCCAAAGAATAGTCGGTTTTTTAAGTGTGGAGAGAGAGTAAGTGAACTTCATATATTTTTTTATAATCTGGATACTTGTATTCGTAAGAATGAGTTTAGTAAAAAAATCATCAATCTCAATTTATAATTTCTATAATCGTACCTGTTGCGCCATTCGATCCATCACCTCCTCCGCCAGTACCGGTTCCCTTAATACCACCCGTTACCGCCTTTGTTCCACTTACAGCGGTATTTGAAATAAGAACGAGAACGCCACCACCGCCTCCACCACCGCCTCCGGAATTTGCACCCGTGCCATTTGCGCCATTGCCCCCGATTGCGCTTATCGTTCCGCTATTCGTAATGGTTGGGGAAACGACAATGATAATACCACCACCGCCTCCTCCACCTCCGCCATTGATGGAGGTATTATCGCCACCGCCACCGCCACCGCCAGAACCTCCCCCAATGCGGACAGGAGTGCTGGTCGTGTTCAGAAGCCACATATGAAGAGCCGCGGGAGCATGTCGGAAGCCCCCAAGATTTGCGGCGGGAGCGGTGGATGTCCCAGCCCCTCCAGCCGCCGCGGTGCCGGCCCCTCCAGCTCCCCCACTTCCCCCCAATGAAACAGAGATACTCGTTCCGGCGACACATGCTCCTGTCGCCCCATTTCCTCCAGCGACACCTCCGTTTACAGTAGCCTGCGGTGTCTGACCTCCAGCAGTTGCTCCGCTCGCATCATTTCCATTGGCGGATATCGTTCCACTATTCGTTACCGATGTTTTGCAGAAGATACGATATCCGACAGATTTGACAGTGACGCTCGCGTTAATCGTCAATGTTGTACAGTAGAGATCACGGGTAAGTGTGTATGTATCTGTGGGATTATCAAAACTGAGAGCAGCCATAGTGTATGTTCCGTTACCATCAACATTGAGGGTCTGTGGTCCATCTGTTCCATCACCAAAGAAGCCAATATTTCCACTTGTTGATGTCGCCCAACTCAATGTACCACTCCCATTTGTAGAAAGGAGTTGCCCATTTGTCCCATCCGCATTTGGCAGTGTCCAGATGATATTTGCGGCAATACTATCAGGGGACTTAAATCCCGCGTAGTTACTTCCGTTTGCAGAAAGTTCTAAAAATCGCATCTCTCCGGTATTCCCCGCGCTTGTTCCAAAGGGAGAAATAGATATCGCATTCGCATGCGAGGTAGCGAGTGCGAGTGAGCCGGCAGAATAAATACCTCCCATGCCCACATTGATGCCTCCGGATATGGTCAGTCCGTTATTTACAGTGAGATTTGTGCGAACATTCGCGCTCGCCACCTCTAATCCTCCCGTCTCGAGCTGCTGGATATATCCGCCGCCGATATCGAAAATACGCAACTCACTTGCTATCGGCAGGCTTATATAGACGTAACGTCCCTGAACGAAAATACCACGAAAGCCATTCATCCCACTTTGTGTAATGGATCCTACAAGAGTAGGAGAGGCAGGATTTGATACATCAAAAATTTGGAGAGCGCCGTTTGCTCCACCAATAGTGACGTCGGCATAGCGTCCTGCTGATGGTGACGTGGGATTACTGATATCATAGATTTTAAAGGCGTACGTTGTCGCTCCTTCATTCGCAAGTGTGATATAGGCATACCGTCCTTGGACGGCAACATCAAGAGTATCAAATCCAGTATTTGCGACATTGCCATCTGCTCCGCTGGTTGCGAGAGGATTTGATACATCAAACACCTGAAATGAATTTTCCGCTGTGCCTGTAGCAATATACGCATAGCGGCCCTGGACAACAATCGCACGAGGATCAGTGCCGGTCGTTCGTGAACCAACAGAGACTGGTTGTGTAGGATTGGAAATATCAAAGGTTTGCAATACATTTGCCGTAGATAGTTGAACAACATACGCATATCGTCCTTGGACAGAGACGGCTCGTGCGCTTGTCGCAGTAGTAGTGGCAATAGATGAGGGCGCTTTAGGATTTGAGATATCAAATATTTGAAGTTGATTGGCGCCTTGATTTGCAAGATACACATATCTTCCCTGAACAGAGAGATCGCGTGGAGTCGCTCCCGTAGGAGTACTTGTAACTGATGTGGGTGACTCCGGGTTTGATACATCATATACGAGAAGTCTACTCCCATCAGTATCTGCCAGATAGGCATAGCGTCCCTGAAGAGCAATATCATCAACACCTGATGATACTCCAGTTGATATTGTTGCAAGATGTGTCGTCGGCACCCGTCCTGGCACATGCAATTGCGTGATAGGACTCGTCGCTCCAATACCCACGTTCCCCAGATTATCTATACGCATGCGCTCCGCCGGCTCGGTGCTACTTGCCGTATACAGCGCGAGCGCGCCCTTGTATG
>JACPMJ010000022.1 GCA_016186045.1 Candidatus Uhrbacteria bacterium
AAAAAAAGAAAATTTTTTGATCTTTTCATTATTGGTGTTGTATTTATCGCACTTTTAAAAACGAATACAAGAGGCGCATTTCTGGCTCTTATTGTGACAGGTATCATTGCGCTTATTCTTTACGGGATGCATGTCATGCGTTATACGCGGAAAAAAGTTCCGCTTTTTTTATGCGGTGCAGCGATAGTGATAGCGGCAGTTTTTTATCAACAGAGAGAAGCTGTATGGTTTTCGAAAGTAATGCCTGGCCTTGTGCAAAGGACGCTCCGCGCACTTCATCCCGCCGCGCTTAAAGAACAGCGAGTATATTTTATACGCACGGGATGGGAAGCATTTAAAGAAAAACCGTTACTTGGATGGGGGCAAGAGAATTATCTTAATGCTTTTCTTAAGTATCGCAATCAGGACGCTGTTGCTTATAAACTTTCTTATACTATATGGATCGATCGCGCTCACAATATTATTATCGATACGTTGGTCGCCACAGGGCTTGTCGGTCTTATAGCGTATCTTGGAATTTTCGGTGTGATTTTTTTTATATCGTTTCGATTGTGGCGCGCGACTCGTTCAAAAAAAATATTTGTTTTAGCTTCGTCTTTTTTCGCGTATTTTTTCCAAAATTTATTTACGCTTGATACGCCGACGAGTTTTTTGATGTTTTTTTTTGGTATCGGGTTATTAAATTCTGTATATCAGGAACAGCGTAGCGCGCAAAAAATTCAAAATGACGACAACAGACCCATCACGAATAATTATAATTACGTTTTCGCGCTCATAGTGGTTGCGGTTATGTCGATTGCTGTGTATCGATTTAATATTATACCATTTCTCTCATCGCGATTGACTATTATTGCTAACGCTACCCTCCCAGTTGATTTTCGGTCAGGGATGTATTGGTATAGGAAAGCCCTCTTATATTCGTCGCCGTATCTTTTAGAAACACGCGTACAACTGGCAAAGAATATACTTCAACAGTATGCGTCACGTTTAAGCGATATTTCAGATACTACAAGAGATGCGCCGAAAACACATTTAACATCGTCCGATCTTTCTTTTGCGATTGATGAAATGCGAAAAAATATTATCAGTGATCCATTGAATATCCGTTATGGCATTTGGTTTGCGCAATTAGCGAATACTTATACGAGCCTGTACGATGATCGTTATACAAAAGAAGTTATTGAGCGAATTGAAAAATATCTCAAAGACGGCTATGAGAGCCAATATCTCTATTGGGAATTAGGGCGCGCGAAATTACATCAGGGGAAGAAAGATGAGGTGGCGGCATTATATAAAAAGGCGCTTGATCTTGATGAGGGCGCAAACGAAAGCTGGTGGTATCTTGCGTACGCGTATTTAGTGATGGAACAATATGACAGAGCGATTGAGCCGCTTGATATGTTGCTTGCTCGAAATTATGATTTTAATCAAGAGGACGAACCGCTTTTGCTTGTTGCAGAAGCGTTTGAAAAAAAAGAACGATGGCAAGACGCGGTCAATATATTGCTTCTCTATATTAAAAAGCATTCTGATGATGTTCCCGCGAACGTGCGCGCGTTCGATTATTATCGGCGTTTAAACGATATTGATAAAGGCATTCCGTATCTTCAAAAAGCGTCTGAATTGGACCCACGATTAAGAGAGAAAGTAGAAAAGATTATTGACGAGAATGGTCAAAATAAAAAATGATTTGTGAGAATATTCGTTCACATAGAGAATTGTTATTAAAACATATCAACGCGCGACGCTCGAACATTGTGCGTTGTGTTTGACTTATCCACAGCCAAAGTTGTGGACTTTTTTTTTGACTATATACTATTATTAACTTATCAACCATCAACAACCACTTAAAATTTATTTTTTTTAAGTGTTTTATAAACGGTTTTATTTTTTTACAGAGCGGGACGGCGGAAAGCCGTACGAGTTTTTCTTTTTTAAAATTAACAAATCACTATGAGATGGTTACAAAACCCCGTTTCGTCGCGAATGTTCGAGAACGCGAGCGAGACGAGGAGCGACGACGAAGCGGTAATAGTGCGAACGTTACCGCGAGGAGGAGCGACGAAGTCGAAGCCGCGTTATCGAACATACAGCAGAAAGCGGGGTTTTGTAACCATCTCAAGGTCTATGTCGCGCAAAAACAGATTTTTTCTTGTCATTAATTTTATTGCGATCGCGGCGATTGCATTGTCGCCGCTTTCTGCGCTTGCGGCAAAGCCGACTATTGCGTCGTATCAAGTGACCACAAAAGCGGCAACCGTGACATTTAGCGAAGATGTGGTGAATACAAATACTACCTCAAGCGCGCTTTTTGTGAAAAGCGTCAAAAAAATTGCGACATCCAATTCAACCAGTTCGAATTGGACGCTTGAAAGTCCAACAGGAGTAGTGATGCCAGTTGGAGAACAGACTGGTCAATGGGTTGATTATATCGCAAGCAGTAGCAAGGCGATTCTGTACGGACTTAATCTTACGCAGGGAAATAGTTATCGGCTTTCATTAAGCGGTATTGCAGATACCGCAAGCAATACGGTAATGGATTCGTTCGCAACCGGCGGAATCGTTGCGTCTGAAACAACGCCGGTGATCAATAATTTATCTGCGGTTTACGGGCAGGTGAGCAATTCTATAACCATTATGGGCGCTGATTTCGGGACTTCAACAGGAGTTGTTGAATTTACCGGAAGCGGATTAGGACAAGGGAGTAGCGGATTCAAAAATGCGACTACGTCTGCATGGAGCACGACAGAAATTACTCTTACAGTGCCTTCGAGTTTAAGCGTAGGTTATAAAGATGTGCGCGTGAAACGCGCGAGTGATACTATCTGGTCAAACGCGCGCAAATTTTCTGCCTATAATTCATCAAGCGCGATTATAGAGGGAATGATCAGTTCGACGAGCGCGTCGGATGTTGAAAATATGCGCGTTGTTGCATACCGCGAAGGCGTGTATAACGATACAAAGCGCGAAGGGTTCACGCAAAAAGATGGTAAATACGCGATTTATACGCCGAATACCGGAACTTATACGATACGATTTGAAACGCCTGCAGGAGCAACTAAAGCCGCGCCGGATAAAATACAAAATAAGACCATATTTTCTTTAGGAACCGTTTTAAGTCTTGGTGTGTCAACGATGCTTACAATTAATGTGCAAGGGAGCGTAAAAAATAATAGCGATGTTGCTATTTATGACGCGGAAGTGGTTATTCATAATCGCGATTGGTCTGTGTATAAAACAGCAAGAACAGACTCAAGCGGTAATTATAGTTTCGCGGTTGTTGCAGGGGATTATTGGCTGTATGTGAATCCGCCTGCATATAATCCAAGTGCGTATCAATCTGTTCCGGAGGCGCAGATTACTGCTCCCGCAAGCGGTTCAGTGACAAAAAATTTCACTATGACTGGCGCGCAAGTAACCGGCACGATTAAAACGCCGACCGGAACCGCGTCAACGGGAAATCCCTATCCGGATACAGCGGTTTCAAACGCGTCAGTGTATTTACACACACCGACTTGGAGCAGTAGTTATTGGGGACAAACAGACAGTAACGGCAATTTTAATTTTGGGACCGTGACCAATGCAACAAATTATATTTTGGATATTTACGCCCCTTATTCAGGAAATTATAGAGTATATCCTCAAACGACCTATACTGATGTGGCAATTTCCGGCACTACCGCCTTAGGGGTGAAACGTTTCGCAACTCCAAATGTGTATGGAAAAGTTTTATTCGCCAGTAGTGCCGTTGAAAACGCGTGGATCAGTTTTTATAAAGAAGGAATATGGCGCGGCGCAAATACTGACAGTAGCGGACGGTTTGGTTTTAGTGTGCCGTCAGGAAAATATAAATTATCCATTTATCCGCCGTATGGCGGTGTTGCGGCTGGGCGATATGAAACTGAAATAGAAGTCAGTTCAGATGAAGCGACAAACGGAAAAAATTTAGGAGATATCACGCTTCCAACGCCGAACGTGAAAGGAAAAATTCTTCCATCAAGTGGATCAACTGGTGTTGCGTATGTTTCTTTGAGTATTTGCGCGCCTTCCGGTCCGTATAATTGTGAATGGGGAAGTAGCGATACGAATGGTAATTTCACCTTCCAGAAAGTGATTGCCGATGGCACATGGACATTAAACGTAACCTATGTGCCTACATGGAATACAAACAATACTGATGTTGGTTTTAGTCCAAAAACGATTGTGATTTCTGGCGGAACTATAACAACTGTTGACGGCGTTGCAAATACCAGTAATTCAGTGATGAACGCGTTGCGATTGTCTGATCCTTCAGTGAATGGGTTAAAAGGAACGGTGAAAGGCCCAGTTGGTAGCGCGGATGAGAATAATGCTTTGTCGAATATAAGTGTAAATGTTCGGCAGGCAAATGTGGCAAATCCGCAATGGTTATGGTCATCGACTAATAATTCCGGTCAATTCTCGGTTGGACCGTTGAGCGAAGGAACGTATGAAGTCGAGGCACAACCGAGTTGGAACTCTTCTTATACAAAAGGAAAATTGACGCATACGATTACGTCAAGCAGTTCAACTCGATCTAATATCGTCGTTCGGTTTACCCAGCCGAAGATTAGCGGGACTATTAAAACACCAACCGCCGCTGAAGTGAGTTCTTCGTCAACAAATCCGACTCCTGATCAGGCGTTTCAATGGATGTGGGTAAGTATTTATAAAGAGGGTCCTTCTGTTCCCGGAGTGTATAATACGTGGTATGGCGCAAGCACTGACGCAAATGGCGCATTTACTGCCGGCGGTATGCCTGCGGGAACCTACACGTTTGAAGTATATCCGAATTGGGGAACCGTTTATAGCAAGAAAAAAGTCACTGGAATTATTTTGGGCGATTTGAATAGCGATGGATCTGCTGATGAATGCACGCAGACTTCTGATACCGATGGCAACGGGCAAACGAATGACGGAAATAGTTCGGACGGATCATGTAATCTTAATAATCTCATCGGGACTGGAAGTATAAAGGCGATCCGTTTGAACACTGCGCAACTTAAAGGAAAACTTGTTGACCCGAATGGGAATGCTATTGCAAATAGTTGGATTAACGTACGTTCGTCAAGCTGGTCATCATACGCGGGCGCGAATACTGATACGAGCGGTAATTTTATGATCGGCGGATTGAGTAATGGGACATATCAAATCGATATTAATACATGGGGAAGCACGTATCTACCGCCTTCGGGATTGAGCGTGGTTATTACCGGCGGAACAGGCGTGATTAAACAGAACGGAGTTAATCTCACCGACAATAAAATTATTCTACAAGAACCGAGTAAGACACTTACGGGAACAGTGACGAAATCAGATAGTACCGCGGTTGCGAACGCGCGCGTCGAATTGCATCGTGAGTTTGGAGGAAATTTTGTCGAGACATCAACTAATTCATCAGGCCAATATACGGTAAAAGTCGCTGGAGGCGGATGGTGGGTATCAGTGCGCCCTTCATGGTATTTTTATAATGTTGATTGGGTGTATGACGATCCTCCTCGCCGCGTGAAGTTCGCGGAAGATACAACGAGCGAATCAAAGACTGAGAATTTTACTGTTGCGGTGAGTAATGCCACGGTTACTGGAACAGTTAAAACGCCAGACGGGACTGCGGTGTCAGGAATATGGGTTGAAGTGCGCAAGGGTAAGGGAGGAGGTAACGGCGTGTCAACTGATACGAATGGTAAATTTACCATTAAGGTTCCAGAGGGGACTTATAAAGTCACGGCATTTCCGTGGAGCAATCAATATGGAAGTCCGGCCGCTGTACAGGTCAAAGCGGTAGCAAATCAGACGGTTGACGCGGGAACACTCTCTCTTGAAGAAAAAAATAGTTATATCAATGGAACTATCCAAGACACCGCAGGCAATGGCGTAGGAAGTGTTGTGGTAAGCGCGTTTCAATCTGAAGGTAATGGATCCGCGTATGGATTTAGTAGCAGTACCACAGGAGTGTATAGTCTTCGGGTATCAAAAGGAAAATGGAATGTTTCGGTAATGCCAATGAGCACGCAGTATATTTATCAAGGAAAACCAAAAACAGTTACTGTTGATAGCAATGAAACAAAGGAGAATAATGATTTCACGCTCAAGATTGCCAATTCAACGATCAAAGGAAAGGTGCGCCTTGATTCAGCTTCAGGAAATATTGTTGAGGATTTGTGGGGAGGCGTATGGTTAAAAGATACTGCATCAACGGAAATGCTTGATTTTGGAGGTCCATTAAACGATATAATGAAAAAAATCGGGATGATTGGAGAAGCTTCAAGTAGCGACGCGGGATATGCGGGAAGCAGTGATAGTTTTGGCGGAGGAAAGCCGGTTGGCGCGGGATTTGAAAAAGGAATGGGAACAGGAATTTATAACGGCGCGTTTGAATTGAAAGTTCCTGCGGGAACATATCAGATTGGCATTGGCATGCCACCGGGATCAAAATATACGCTCGCGACTACTACACAGGTGACCATGAGCAACGATGAGACACAAGACATTAATCTGATCGTGAAACAAAATAATGTGACGTTGAGCGGGAAGTTTTATATAGATGCGGATAATGATGGCGCGTATGACGCTGGAGAGGAAGCGACTGACGTGCGCGGAATGGTGTA
>JACPMJ010000023.1 GCA_016186045.1 Candidatus Uhrbacteria bacterium
GATAATGAGGTCAAACTCACTCTGAAAGAATCCATCTTTCCAGTCACGCATGGTCTGGAGGGAGGCGAAGAGGATGGTAACCTCTTTGAACTCCTTTTCAGTTCCATGGAAAAGTCCATAGGTGATGTCAGGGTCTAAGACGCGGGCAAACTCGTCTCTGCACTGTTCCAAGATGTCATTGTTATGACAGAGAAACAGCACGCGAAGACGTGAGTTTTCCTTGAGTTTCTCTTTGAGGTAGAAGGCGAGGGTGAGGGTCTTTCCAAGACCGGATGCCATGACGAGTAACGAGCGGTCAGAGACCGTCTCGTTCTCCAAAAGACAGTTTACCGCCTCTTGTTGGTAGGGATAGGGGGTGAGGAGAAGTTCATCGTTTGAAACCACCTGATTTCCTCCTTTTTTTCATATTTCCTGATTGGCAGGTGTGCCAAAAGAGTATTGTCAAGGGACTGTTTGTAGGGTACCAGGGATGGGTACTGGTGTCAAGGGGAGAGGGTATAGGAAATAAAAACCCCGGAAAACATCCGGGGGTTTTGTTTCGTTTTTTTATATTGCTCAAAGCGCCTGTATCTTTTTTGCGAGCCGGGATTTCTTTCGCGCCGCGGTATTTTTCTTGATGATATTTTTTCCTGCGGCCTTATCTATGGCCTTGGTAAATGCCAAAGAAAACTCCAGCGCTTTCGCCCTGTCTTTTTTCTCAATCGCCTTGAGCGCTTGCTTTCGCACATAGACGATATTCTTTTTTACTAAGATATTGTGCTCTGTGCGTTTTTTTGTCTGCCGAATATGTTTGATTGCCGCATGCGA
This sequence comes from Candidatus Uhrbacteria bacterium, assembly GCA_016186045.1. GTDB lineage: Bacteria > Patescibacteriota > Patescibacteriia > JACQRZ01 > JACQRZ01 > JACPMJ01. The sequence goes on from JACPMJ010000023.1 coordinate 808, forward strand.
ATGTGCCATACACTCTGGATAGTCAATAAAAAATTATTATCTAAATCGAAGCGAGGAGATGCTCTTTCCTTTTCTCTTCTGCTGTTTTCTTTTTGCGATTCTTTTTTTCTTATACATATATGTTTTTATGTTCACTACGGGCCGTACGGGATTTGCCTACATGTCTTGCCGCCTTCCGTCGGCAAGCTCGCAGGCCGCCCCTCGCCATCCGACTTCGCCAAAAAGCTCGTCGGATATGGCTGCGGTCTTCAAATCCCGACACGACACAAACTTTTGTGTCGCTTACGTCCCTTTGTTCATTATCATTCACTACGGGCCGTACGGGATTTGAACCCGTGACCTTCTCCGTGACAGGGAGACGTGCACTCCGGGCTGCACCAACGGCCCATCCAATGAATAGAGTATATCAAACACTATTATTTTTTGCAAGAAGGGGGGATGAGAGTGAAGAGAGATAAAAAAAGAAGGGTTGAAAATTATATATTCAAACCCTTTTTTGATCAGGCATTCAGATGCGTATGGTCAGCGTATCTGGTACGTCAATGCTATTCTCGTCTTGAAACGACAGTACCTCCGCCCGAATGACGAAAGTCAAATCATTCCAGAAAGGATGAAGCAAATTTCTCTGCTCAGTCTTTCCTTTGAGAATAACGGACGACAATCGCGCCCCCATAGTCATGTGCTGAATGCTTTTGTATTTCCTGATTTCCGCAATTGTGGCAAGCATCAATTCCACACCGCGAGCTTCGTTCTCCGTGAGAATATCCGCTTTAACAACAGGCCAAGATATGCAATGAATGCTTTTTTGTCCCTCCCGTGTCGCGAAAAAACCAGAATCCGTCCTACTCACTATCACCCCGCCGTCTGAAAATTCCGCATGATACATTTCTTCCGTGATATGTGGAATGAACGGTGAGATCATAGTAAGAGCATTGAGATATGCGTGATACAAAGCATAGTGAGCCGATGCGCGCTGAGCGTTTGAGAGAGACTCATCACTCCAAAGTCTGCCCTTAACTATTTCAAGATAGTTATCGCAGAAGTCTCTCCAAAAGAAGTCTTCAAAAGCCAAACGCGCTCGACTGTATTCATAGTGCTCGAATGCTCGTGCCATTTCTGTAGCAGTAGCACGGGAACGAGCAATAATCCAACGATCGATCGCCTCCAGCTCTGATTCGCTCCTGATGCTGTCCGTTTCGAAATCCTGTAAGTTGCTGAGTATGAGCTTGCCCGCATTGTAGAGCTTCACGATGAGCTTCTTTCCCTTTTTGACCTCCTGCTCTTCGTAAAACGCATCTCGCCCAAGAGATGCTCCATACATGGCATATCGAATCGCATCGGCTGAATGCGTCCGAATAAGCTCCTCCGGCTTCACCGCGCCTCCGCCGGTTTTTTTACTGATCTTCTCTCCCTTCTGAAGAAGAATGTGTCCCGATATCATGAGCTCATGCCACGGTATATCCTGATGCCTGTAGAGCCCCATGACAATCGAGTACACAACCCACGTTCGAATAATGTCATGGCCTTGCGGACGCATTGACATGGGATAGAGTTTCCCCGCAAGTTTCCCATTCATGGGTGAGGTGTTATTGATGTCGGGTGTAAGCGACGAAGTAAACCATGTGTCAAGAACGCTCTTCTCAGGGATGAGTCCGCCCTTGCCACACTTTGGACATGCGGATATCTCTGCTTCGAGCTTGGGATCAATAGGAAATACCGTCTCATCCGGTATGTATACGTATTCACATGAATCGCACACAAAAACCGGAATAGGCACCCCAAAGAATCTCTCTCTGGAAATGCACCAATCCCACTTAAGCCCTGACACCCACTCCTCATATCGCTTCCGCATATACGAAGGATACCATTGGATGCGTTCTCCCGCCCTGATGAGATCATCCTTCTTCTCAAGGATCTTCACGAACCACTGCTTTGTGGGAAGAAATTCAATGGGTGTGTCGCAACGTTCGTGAACACCAACAGCATGGCATATCTGTTGCTCCTTTTTGATTGCGCCTCTCTCCCGCAGTAGAGCGACGATAATATTCCGAGCTTCTCGTATGGATTTTGACGAAATCTCGGGGATCTCCTCAAGGTGTATGAATTTCCCATTCAAGGTGAGGATGATTCTCTCGGGAAGATTATGCTTGCGGACCCAGTAGACATCGGTTTCATCGCCGTAGGTACAGCACATCACCGCCCCGGTTCCCTTTTCCATAGAAACCTTATCGTCTACAAGGATCGGAACAGTTCTTTGGAGGGGAGTCGTAACGGTTTTCCCAACCATCATGGCATAGCGTTCGTCGTCGGGATGAACAAACACCGCTTCACATGCCGGTAAAAGCTCCGGTCGAGTGGTGGATATGATCAATTCATCGCCGTCAACTCCCGTGAAGGCGATGTCGTAAAACACCGACGTCTCTTCATTGTCTTCTACTTCAGCTTGCGCTACCGAAGTACTGCAGGTGGGGCAGTACAAAGCAATGGCTTCCTTCTGATAGATTGCTCCCTTTTCAAAGAGCTCCTTGAAAACGGTTTGCGCCAATCTTTGTGCTTCTCTGGAGATAGAAGAATACTCCAATCTCCAGTCAATGCTCAATCCAAGCGACTTCCAAAGATTCTTATACTGCTCCTTGTAGAGGTCGGTCACCTCAAGACAGACCCGAACGAACTCAGCAAGCGGCAAGGCGCGCCCCTTGATTTTCTTCTCCTTTTCCACGAGACGTTCGGTGGGCAATCCATTGTTATCAAATCCCATTGGATAACGGACATTGAACCCTGCCAAACGGCGGTAACGGGCAATAACTTCGGCTTGCGTGTACGAAAATACATGCCCAAGATGAAGGGCGCCTGAGATTGTCGGAGGTGGGGTGTCTATAGTAAAAAGCTGTCGGGACGATTCAGGATCAAATTCATTGATTCCCTCACGCTCCCAAAACTTTTGCCAATAACCCTCCCTCTCCTGTGCATTGTAGATCTCCTTAGTTTTTTCTCTTTCCATGGATATTCTCCTTTTTTCTACTCAAATTGTGGGTTCCGATACAGAAACCATAGCAAGATATGTTCAAAAGAGCAACCGGCTATCTCAAAGAGTGCCTTCGCTGATTACATTCATTTTCAAAGAACATATGAACGAATCAGATAGACCTTACAAAAAATCTCTTTTCTTGTCAATACCTTGCGGATATTTAAAAAGACCTCTTCCGATGCATGAGAAGAAGTCCTGGATATGGAGCTACGGATTGCTGACAAACGCGATATTCTCTCTTTGCAGTAGCGGGAGAATATCTTGAACGAATAGCTGATAACGTTCACACGCGATCGCATCCCGAGATTTTACGGTTTCGGCAGTAAGACGACATCCGCCACCACAGAACTCAAGTAGCGTGCATCCTCTGCATTCCGCGATCTCTTCGATCCTCATTGATTTCAGTTGTTGAAGTTCTTCACCTCTCCAAACTTCTCTAATCCCTTCTGTGAAGACGTTGCCAAACACGCGAGATCCCCAACTGGTACAGAACTGTACGTTGCCATTCGGCTCAATACTGCATGCATTCTGTTTATAGTCACAGATTACAGTGTCTTCTCTGAAGGTAAGCGCGCGCTTCTCCACAAGCATATTCGTACGGAAGAAACTTTCTATATTCAAGGTCATATCGGTCGCAGACGCACTTACGTCTGCCACATGGCTCTGAATAAGCTGCACATACTCGCGAAAAAGAGATTCCACCGGTGGGACAAGATGATTGTTCTCCGCCAAGCGACCGACGATTCTTCCTGAGGTGAGACGCCATTTGTCAATACCCATCTTTTTCATCTCATCATACCATGTGATAAGCGAGTGAAAATTATGCGTATTGATTTGACTGTTCACTACCACAGAGAAGACTGCTCCTGTTTCCCTTTTTCTTGCAACAAGATACTCTACGAAATCGCGAGTCCTACGGTATGAGCCTTCGCCTCTGTTTGCGTCATGACTTGCGTCATCGAATCCATCGAGACTAATATAGAAAGAGGTATGTAGGCCATGCCGAATGATGAAGTCAAGTGTCTGCTCCATCTCTCTTGTCCGTAGTGTACCATTGGTAAAAATGGCGCTGCAGAAAAGGCCGTTTTCAAAAATCTCTTTCAGGATAACCGGAATATCTCTCCGCATGAATAACTCGCCGCCGCTTAACGCAACGGTAGCAGCACCCATGTGTGCTATATCCCGAATCACAGAGAGCCATTCTTCTGTCGGGTGATCCGCACCTTGATTGAGCATGCTCCCGCGAAAGCAATGGCGACAAAATGTCGCCAAGTTGCATTTATCGGTGACATCGATATGTACTTCCCGCAACCATGGCCCTGAGGGGCCAAGTCGAGAAAGAACACGATGCTCAACTGGCGTATCATTGAAATCAACCACGCCAACATTCTGCAACTCGGAAAGAAAGCTCATGAGAGCTTCTTTTGAGACACTAGCGGAATAAGCAATTTCTTCGAGCGACCTATCGCCCGCGCACTGAGAAAGAATACGGGCGAGATCAGGAGACCCCAAGGGTACGATAGTCATCTTTCTTCCACTTGAAGCACATGGCGTATCCTCGGACCCTGCTATTGAGAAATCCAGTGAAATGAACGGATAGACATTCATTATAAGCCTCCTATGAAAGAGTGGGGGCGAGAGCACGGCTCTGGCCCCCGGTTTGTGTCCCGTGGGTGGCGCTAGTCGTAGTCCATGTCTACGGACGCGTTCGTCCGCTTGGATGGCTTTGCGACACACGCCTTGAATCCCAGCATCTGGGTCTCAAGGCTCTTTTCCATGATCTCACCTCCTTTCGTAGGGATGAGCATCCGCAAAGGACGCGGGAAATGAACGACACTATCAATTTATATCAAATATCATTACTTGTCAATAATACCGCAACAAGAATGACAAATGGAGATTCTACAATGGATTCGCAGAAAGTGAGTACACCTAAATCTCAACCTGATATTGCTAACCTTGTTACTTTTTCCAGTATATATTTTAAAGAGCGCTGAAAAAAATATTCATTATACACCAATGCACAATTTTCTTTTCTATTAGGCCTATCTGAAACCAACAAAGCAACTCCAAATAATACATTTCTATTAATATGCAAAATATTTTTTACGATATCGTATAATTCCACATCTACTGTTGAAAAAATTTTACGATTTTTAATAATAAAATCATTCGTTTCAATAAGCGGCGTAGGGACGGACAAATGATTTTTAAAAGAATAATTATTTTTTTGATTCAATATATTATCAATGATTATTACTTTAGATCGCGCAAAATAAGATAAATTATTAGGAAAAATGATTCTGCCAATTTTAAAATCACTCAATGCTCCGCAATTCCCAATATAAAATACTCGATCAATTTTTGTCAATTGCACAATCAATGATACTATATTTCCCATCATCCAGCCAAACGCATGACCGGTAATAATTAGTTTCTCACTTTTATAATAAGATAATGAAAAATAATCATCTTCAATATCAATATCAGGGGTTTGTTTATAAAATTTCTTAATGATTCTTTTTGTATTATCTTTATAACCAATAATAATTTTTTTTGCGCTAAAACAAGATTGAATTATTTTTTTTATTTTTTTAAAATAGCGACTCTGATAAACTGTTTTATATAATTTTTTACTTATTTCTTTGCCATAAATAGCTATTAGCAATAATTCATAATGTCGCATACGCTGTATGCTTGCTATATTATATATGCCACAATACAATGTATCGCTTTGTTTGTTGTAACCGATTAAAAATTTTTCAAATCGTTTTTTTGCCTGTTTATTTTTTATAACAATAGCACTGCCGCACCCATTTTTTTTAAAAAAACTAAAGGCTTCTTTCTCCTCTCCTCGAATTAAATAAAAAAAATCACACGCGGGAAGAAATCTATGAAAATCCGCAGGAATAATCAAAGATAAATAACTTTTTAGATTCAAGGCATGTTTGCCGCTTAATATTTCTGACTTTCTCCTAGCAATTTTCGATACAAAATATTTCTGTTTAATCTTTTTCTTTGTCAAACGAATGCATTTCAAAGAGTAACAACTATTTTTTGACAAATGATACGTTTCAAAAAATTTAATTATTTTATTTTTTCCTCCTGTTTCCATAATCTCAAAATTGCGTCAGCAATCATCTCTTTTGCTAAATTGCATCTATAACTCAAATTTATTTTAGGATCTAAAATATGGCGATATGTCCTAATTGTGCATCCTCCGCTACAAATATATTTAGCAAAACAATCCTTACAATAATTCCTATTCTTATCCATAATACGCAAGAGTTTGACAACTTTTTTGCGATCGATAGCTAATTTATTTTTTATGTCTCCTACAATAAAACAATTTTCTTCTTCTTTTCCTTTTTCCTGCACTTCATAGCAACGAGTTATAAGTCCATCAGGGGTTAGAACAATTTTTTGTCCAGTAGCAGCGGAACAATAATCTTTATTCGGAAAAAATAAATTATCATACACACCATTGACTATCTCCATATTTTTTTCTGCAGCAAAATCAATACATTTTTTATATTCCCTTAAATACGTATGTAAATTAGGTAATTTCAAATTTCTACCGATATCTGATGCACGTCCGCAAAAATTAAGAGGTTCAAAATGAACCACTTTAACACCTAAATCATACAGTCTTTTTAAAAATGGCAACATCTCATCAATGGAATCGTTAACTATAGTCGCCCTCACTTTAAAAGTAATTCCTTTTTCAACAAACTCTCGAATAGTATTTTCTACAATGTCATAACTTTTCCCACCGCCCGCTAAAGGACGAAGATAATTTTGAATATTAGACAATCCGTCAAATGATAAATTTATAACAAAATTATGTAATTTCAGAAAATCAATTGTCCTTCTACTTAACACGCCATTGGTAGACAATGAATAATCAGCTAATATTTTCTTATTTCTTATATAATTTATTATATTTTCCATTAATACAATCGACAACGTCGGTTCTCCTCCAAAAAAAATAATATGTAACTTTTTTATTTTTTTATCAGGATAACAAATTTTATCGATTAACAATTTGGCATTTTCGAAAGATAGATCTTTTGAAGATTCGCCAGCTCTTACCGAACAATAAATACACCTCATACTACATCTTTTAGTAGTAATAAAGGTAATAATCGGCTCCTGAGCGATAAAATTCTTAGATCCTATTTTAATTTTTGGTAATCTTACTTTATCATTATCATTAGAATCTTCTGGTAACTCAACAAATGTGCCATAACAAAAAACTATCCTTCTATTATTATAAGAAAATGCTGGATACTTATTTTTGAATAACCAAAAATTTTTAGAAGATAAATCTAAATATTTTTTCATTTCGTTCTATTAATTTCTATGACACAATTAAATGAGAAAACTAACAAATAATGGTATTTTGCTTTACTCTAATACCAATACCCTTAATTTTCTTTTTTGCGATACGTTTTTTCATAAAATATCCGATTTATTATAATGAATACTCAGAATACTTATCATCGACCTTTGATTTATTATACTATTTAAAAAGGTATGATCTTAAAAGATAATACCACAAAAAAATAAAAATGGCAAAACAATAAAAAAGGGCTTAAAATCGAGGTCAAAAACCTACAATCAAGCCCTCTAAGACACGCTACGTGAAAATTCAGAAGGGATCAGACAGGAGGTGGGGATAAAGCCATTGAAAACATCATATGCCCAATGACAGTCAAGATGAAGTCCATCTCCGTCTGAATGGAAATACGGCACGTCAGAGAAATCACTCATGCCATGCAGATTCCATTCTTCCCCGGAACACTCCAGATGGATTTGATTATCGCCTACGGTAGGATTGGAATGAGAAGATAAAATACATCCCGCCAAGAATGTACATATCCCAAATTCATTTTGCCCATACTGCATGCGAACGTGTCTCGCTTCGAGATTCTTCTCCCAGAAGAAACCGGATTTGAGGGGAATGACAAGGAAATCTCCCGGCATTTTCCTACAAAGTAGTTCAAGAAATTGCTTCGTCGTTTCCGTCAGACGACTATATTCAGGAGATGCTCTTCCATCAATTCGATTATGGAAGCTCCCATAGACTTTTTTGAGAAGATCAAATATCTTGCTTCGAGCGACGCGCCAGTCATTTTCAAAAGAGATTGACCCCCCATCGCAAGTTTCTTGGAAATCGTTTATTGCAGTTGGCTTAGGACAAACAATCATCCCGTCGCCCATACCTTGAAATGTTTTCACGAGTCGACTGACATGGCTAGTATCCAAACCTCCATACTGTTTCTTCCAAAACGCAGTCTGCTGACGAGGAGGTCGTATTACCATATTTTACCATCCCTTCATGTACTGACTATCCGAATCTGTCGGAACGCAGGCATCGTTTCCTTATGAGACGAGCTATGAGTATTCAATTCCTATGATTTTAAATAAAGCTCCCCTATATCTTGATCCTATAAAAGGATTATTCAGCTTCTCTAAATATGAGGGTCTAAAAGACTCATAGCTCGTCTCATGCGTAGCGTTTGATATTAAAGAACTATTCTAAAAATAACGAAATACATCATTTTGTCAATAGTACTATCATTTTTATGCTTAATTATACGGATTCTTTTTCTAAAATGTATTTTTATTGTATATATCTTTATATACCATATACGCCATACTGAATACTGTAATACATATAATATCAATACTCACCCATTGCGGCGCACGAAGTCCCCAGAGTACCGGCACGGTATCTATTCGAAAAAATTCGATACCAAAACGGATCACAGAGTACACGATAAGATACGTGAAAAACACCATTCCTATTTTTTGGATACCCATATCGCCACTCATCTTCTTTGTTCGTATTTTTTTTATTATCAAAAGAACCCAACAAAAAAGCGCACTAAACAATACCACATCTCCTATTGATTCATACAAGAATGCCGGATGAAATGTCTCATATCGTTCATATCCCGTCAACCGATGTGCGAGATCAATGGGGATCGCCCACCACGCCTGCAGGGGCGGTCCATACGCCTCCTGATTGAAATAATTTCCCCATCGCCCGATCGCCTGCCCAAGTATAACTCCCGGTGAGAGTAAACCCGCCAGCATCAAAAAAGATATTCTTCGCACGACACAATATATTCCCAAAGCAATCAATCCAAAAAACAATGCCCCATGCCACACCCAGCCGCCGTGCCAGACTGCGATTATTTCAGACGGATGCTCCAGAAAAAAATTCCAGTGATATGCCACAAAAAAAACTCTGCCTCCCACTACGCCCGCACCGCACACCCATAAAAACAACGCATCAATGTGACGAACAATATGCGTTCCTATAACTTTCTCAAGCCGTGATGCCAAAAAAAGCGATACAAGAAATCCCACTGCAATCGCAAATGCGATAATCACTCCGTAATAGTACACGGTAAGAGGCCCCGCCTGCCATAAAATATCCGGAGGCGGAGTTGAGATGCCGAAGAGCATAGTTGGAAAGCCTTTATTCCTTTAATCTCCTTATTTCCGTCTCGATATCTTTAATAATCTCTGCATTTCCAATTTCACCATCCAAACTAAAAATAATAAATACCTTGCCCTGATATTTTTTTTCAAAATCAAGAAAATTATTTTTCATTCTTTCCGAGACGGAATAATTGCCGAAATTTGCCTGTGCAGTAACGGGTTTAATCTGTACGCCAAATGCCTTATCGCCGACAAATCCTAAATAATCTATGTCGCCGGCATGGTCAAGATCATTGTCACTCTCAATAAATCTTACTTCTGGAAAATGTTTTGCCAATCCGCCATTGACCACTGATTTTTCACGGATAAAACCATCAAAAGTTCTATTGATAGTTAGATTCTTAATATAATTCTTGCAGTCTTGCAATGATAATTCACTAAAAGCGGCTTGCCATTCAGGGATAATGACTTCTATTATTTTTTCATACAATCGTTCGCCTAATTCCACGAGAATTTGCGGTGTCATTTTAACCGGCTTTTTGCTCTCTGTAAATGCTTTTTCAAAATACCATTGTTCCCATTCCTCGATCGTTTTTGGCTGACACTCGCGTATAAGAGCCATAACGACTCCGACTTTATTCGGTCGCGATAACTGATATGTTTGGCAGGCATAATTGAGAACTTTTTCTTTTTTGCCAAAATCTTTAGAGTATTTTTTATTTTTTTCAGTTCGCATAATTTTGAAATAGACTAATAAATTTCTCTTTATACCTGTAATCCATTTCCCTATCGGCAAACACATAGCCGCCTTTGATCAAGTGAGCATTAATAAAAGTTTTATTTTGCAAGTATACATAACATAATAAATTATTTTTGTTGTCATATTTCAGATGATCAAATCTTAGAAATATTCTCTGCTTATTTGTTTTATTTTTAAGATAATCCACGGCATCATTTAATTTTTGCGGATTATTTTTTACACCCAACAATTTAATCACTACATCAGTGTTTAATCTTAATGTTTCGGAATCAATTATTTCTTTCACGGTAAAGAACTCATCTCTTTGCTCTCTATTCTCATCTATCCTTGAACCAAATTGCATTTTTTTCGGATCTATTTTCTTATCGAGTTTAATAGTGTCCGTAAAAATATACGGGAGTTTAGAAATTTGATCGTTAAAGTCTATATTCAGTTTTTCTTGGTTAATCAAATCTACATTTGAATTATTAAACATTCTGCCCGTATCAACATCCAATTTCTGTTTTATACTATCAATAAACTTGGTATTTATTTCATAGCCAACAGAACTGCGTCCTAATTTTTTTGCGGCCAATGAGGTCGTGCCACTGCCAACGAACGGATCGAGTACGGTGTCTCCGGCGAATGAAAACATTTTTATTAATCTTTTTGGTAACTCCTCGGGGAACATGGCAATATGTCCGTCTTGCCGCACTCCGTTAAAATTCCAGTGCCCCTGAAAATAAGTATTCCACTCCTCTTTTGTCATTTTAGAAAGCTCTTTCATGTTTTTATCTATTTTCTCCGGAATTCCGTTTTTCTTAAACAGCAAAATAAATTCATAATCAAGTTTGATTATGCCATTTCTTGGAAAAGGAAACGACCCCATGATTGTAGCCCCTCCGGATGTGTTCATTGTGGTCGATTTTTGCCATATAATCGCTCCCATATAATCAAACCCGATGGTTTCGCAAAATTTGATTATTTCCGTTCTGATCGGAATGATTTTATATCTGCCATAATACACAGACCTCGCGAATTGATCTCCGATGTTAATGCATAAACGACAACCATTGTGTAATACTCTATAACATTCCTGCCAAACTATATTCAAATTATTTATATACTTTTCATAACTGTCATTATACCCGATTTGCTCATCGGTTCCATAATCTTTCAATTGCCAATAGGGAGGCGAAGTTATCACCAAGTGTACAGAACTATCAGACAGTTCTTTCATGTACCTTGAATCGCCTCGTATAATTCTATGATTTGTTTTTATATCATGTATTGTCATACTGACTATTTTATCACCTCCACCTCAACCTCATTTTCCTCAACCATCGCGATCCAGTCGCCGGATTTCACGAGTTTCGTTTTTTTCAAAAATGCTATGCTGTTTTTTTGCAGAGGAAACATACTCACGCCGCGTACCAGATTCATCTGCTGTCGCACCGTCGCATCATGGGAAAATCCGATGATCCGCGCCTCGGGCCTGTGCGCGGAAAGAAATTTTATCAGCTCCGCGTCTCCGTCTTCCACTACAAGAAGTTTTATTTTTTTTGTAAGTACCAGATCAGCGGCGGCATGCGCGATCATCTCCTTCACGGTTTTTTCTTTAGTAATTGATGCACACATATAGTCGTCGTACCGAGACCGCTCCGTCTCATGAATGGTACTTGTCATGAGCTTCACCACCTCCAGCGGATACAGCCCCGAAGCGCTCTCTCCCGAAAGCATCACCGCGTCCGTATGGTCTATGACGGCATTCGCAACGTCGGATACCTCCGCGCGCGTTGGCCGAGGATTTGAGATCATAGACTCCATCATCTGTGTCGCCACAATCACCGGCTTCTTCGCCTCAATGCACGATCGAACAAGATTTTTTTGAATCACTGGAACTTTTTGCGCAGGAACCTCGATACCTAAGTCACCGCGCGCCACCATAATACCATCCACTACGGCGAGTATCTTGTCAAAATCCTCCACCGCCTCCGGCCGTTCTATCTTTGCGATAATCCCAATGCGCGCTGCGTGCGGATGCGTCTTCGAAAGCCGCTTCAACATCGTACGCAGTCCTAAGATATCTTTTGCGTTCCGCACAAATGAAAGCGCCACATAATCCACGCCGTGCATCACACCAAACAATGCATCCTCCTTGTCTTTTTTTGTAATCGGAGGGATAGTAAGCGACGTACCGGGGAAGTTCATGCCTTTATGCGATTTCACCGTCCCGCCCACCACTACAGAACAATGTATCTCCGGGCCAGACACGCGCACCACCCGCAAATCCATCGTCCCGTCCGCAATCAAGATATGCCTTCCCGCTTTTACATCGTTTGCAAGTTGTGGCAGATGATTTGGAAGCATTTTTTGTTTTGATTTTTCGTCATACATTTCTTGCGGCACCAATATCACGGACTCGCCTTTTTCCAATTTCACACCCGCATCGGATACCTCGCCGATACGGATACGCGGACCCTGCAAATCCTGTAAAATCGCTATGGGCTGTCCGAGCGATTTGGCCGTCGCGCGAAGATTTTTTATCAATCCCGCGTGACTTTTGTACGACCCATGAGAAAAATTCAGGCGTGCCACATTCATACCCGCCTGCATGAGTTTTTTCATCATCGCGGATGTATCAGACGCGGGCCCAATGGTACAGACGATTTTTGTAAATTTCATATTCGCTTATATCATACAAATTATATGTACAGTGTAGCACAGCGTCAACCTCTTGACTATCATAAAGGTATCTGATAGTGTTGGACAAAAGAACAGAGAGTCTCATAACCGGTGGTACAAAAATAAAGGAGGGGTGTATCAATGGGGAGATTGCCTGAAGAGTCAGGCGAGAGAAACACTGGAGACAACCCGCGAGCATCGCATCTTTTTCTGGAAGGAGACCACTGGGGAAAGTCACATTCCGGGCACCTTTGCCCAAAGTGTAAACGGCCGCTTCTGCAGTCAAAAACGGATGTCAAACAATTCGGCTGTAAGAATTGCCAACTGGTCATGTCGCTGTAATAGCGACTTTCAGTGCGACGATCTTCTCTCGCCTTCATCCTGTATCAGCGCATACAGGATATTTTTATACAAAGGGTGTTAAACCAAAACTCCGCTCGCAACATGCGAACGGAGTTTTTTGACCTGCGAACTGACAACTGCGAACTGTGAACTGTGTACTGATTTAATATCCATAATCCATACCGCCGCCCATGCCTCCCATACCGCCCATGCCAGGATGTCCGCCGCCATGTGAGTCATCTTTCTTTTCCGGTATATCCGTGATAACCGCTTCTGTAGTAAGAAACATAGCCGCTACTGATGCCGCGTTTTGGAGCGCGCATCGAGCAACTTTGGTCGGGTCTATAATTCCTCCAGCGACTAAATCGGAATACTCATCTTTTGCCGCGTCATATCCTTCGGACCCCTTTCGCTTTTTGACCTCTTCCACTACTACGCTTCCGTCTTTCCCTGCGTTTTGCGCGATCATGCGAACCGGTTCTTCAAGCGCACGTTTGAGCATGGCAATGCCGATCTTTTCCTCACCCTCTGCCATTACGCTATCAAGCGCGGAAATACAGCGGAGCAAAGCGACACCGCCACCGGGAACAATACCCTCTTCCACCGCGGCTTTTGTCGCGGCAAGCGCGTCCTCAATGCGAAGCTTGCGCTCTTTCATTTCTACCTCTGTTGCGGCGCCCACTTTCAGTACGGCGACACCACCGGTAAGTTTTGCGAGGCGTTCCTGAAGTTTTTCTTTATCAAAATCAGAGTCGGTATTTTCCACTTCTTTCTTGATATGCGCTACACGTCCTTGAATCTCTTTCTGATCTCCCTTACCACCTACAATAGTGGTAAGTTCTTTTGTGGCGACAATTTTTCGCGCCTGTCCCAAAGACTCAACCGTGGTGTTTTCTAATTTTAATCCAATATCTTCAGAGATCACCTTTCCGCCGGTAAGGATCGCAATATCCTGCAACATCTCTTTTCTGCGATCGCCAAATCCCGGCGCCTTTATCGCAAGACAATTAAATGTGCCGCGCAGTTTGTTTACCACAAGCGTGGCGAGCGCCTCTCCATCTAAGTCTTCGGCAATGATCACGAGTTCTTTTTTTCCGGTTGTCGCGATCTTTTCCAGCACCGGCAAGATGTCGCGAATCGCCGAAATCTTTTTATCCGTGATCAAAATATATGGATCATGATACTCCGCCTCCATACGATCCGAGTTTGTCACCATATAGGGAGAGACGTATCCCTTATCAAACTGCATACCTTCCACAAGTTCTTTATCTACGCCAAAGACCTGCGACTCTTCCACGGTGATGACGCCATCGTTGCCAACCTCTTTCATCGCTTCGGCAATAATTTTTCCGATCTCCGCGTCATTCGCAGAAATAGATGCGACATTCACAATATCCTCGTGTTTGTTCACCGGCTTTGAGATGTTTTCTTTGAGTTCTTTCACGATCGCATTCACGCCTTTTTCAATGCCGCGCTTCAGCACCATTGGATTTGCGCCCGCCGCGACATTTTTCAGCCCTTCGGTGATAATAATCTGTGCAAGAAGTGTCGCGGTGGTCGTGCCATCTCCCGCCACGTCATTTGTCTTTGTCGCAACTTCTTTTACTAATTCCGCGCCAATGTTTTCAAACTTGTCTTCGAGGGTAATTTCTTTTGCGATGGTCACGCCATCATTCGTAATGCTTGGTCCGCCATATCCCTTGTCAAACACCACGTTTCTGCCTTTTGGACCAAGCGTCACCTTGACGGTATTTGCAAGCTTGTCCACGCCGCGCTTCAGCGCCGCGCGCGCTTGTTCTGTATAAAGTATTTGTTTTGCCATACGTTTTATTATTCAATAATTGCTAAAATGTCCGACTCGGATAAAATGAGATATTCTTTTCCATCAACCTTTACGTCATCAGGGCTGTATTTTCTAAAAAGCACCATGTCGCCGACTTTTACCTGCGGCGCGATGCGTGTGCCATTATCCGCAAGTTTACCGGATCCAACGGCGATAATTCTACCTTTTTCCGGTTTTTCTTTATCCACGGTATCAGGCAAGATGATACCTGCCTTCGTCACTTCATTTTCGCTGATAGGCTCCACGATGAGCTTATCCGCAAGCGGTGTGAGTTTCATAGCTCGTTCTCGCTTAAGAATTAATATCAGAACTAATTAAAATAAGTATCTACATGATATCGTAATCCATAAAACCTGTCAAGACCCTATTTAGAGAGCGTTGCAAAACTCTCTTTTTGTCATTCTCGGGCTTGACCCGAGAATCCATTTTATCGTATTTAAAACAAATACTGGATCCCAGATCGGGCCTGTCCTCGACTACGATCGGGGATCTGGGATGGCAGAATAAGAGTTTTGCAACGCTCCCTATTTAAATGTTCGTGGATTTGAATATATGCATCCGGTAAAATAAAAAAGTGTCTATAAAAAAGAATATGTACAAGTTTTGTTATACAATATATAAAAAATCGCCTCTTTTATGAAGAAGCGACACACCAATTTATCTCAATTGGAGATCAGCTCTGCGCTCCCACGGAGTCGCATTGTAGAAAATCACAGCTATTTTTTTTCCTTTTTCGTCCACTAAATCTGACCACATAAGATCAGTCCTTATCTTCTTCCACCCTAATGGAAGCTTTACGAATTGAAAAAGGGAATCTCCGGGCACATGCTCAAGAAATTCTACACCGAAATTCTCAAGTACCTTGTGCGCATCGCCATACATCTTTAAAGGAAGTGTGTCATTTCCTGTAAGCTCTCGTTGCCCGCGCTCTTCCGTAGTGTATGGATCTGATGAAACATAAATTTCACTGATCCGTGTGATAGTATCCATCTGTTCCAACATTCTAAAGAGATTCATACTGTTTCCTTTCTCTAAAAGAACGGTAAACTCAACATAAAGCAGTTTACTAAATCACCATTTCTTGTCAAGCGAATATCCGTAAATTTGTTCTTTGAAGGCATTTGAGATAAATTTTCGTAAAAATAGAAACAATCGATCTATGTTCTAAGAATTTCTATTTATAGAATGATTTTTTGATTTCTTGAAAATGATATTTTCTCTATGATCTGATTTTTTATAAATAACAAGACCTGCGCACACTGAGAAATCATTTTTATCGCAGTGAAATTGTGAAATTGAACCGTTTCCGTTTCAAACTGAATGTTTATTTCGCGCAGTATCTGCTACATTTCTGATCGATCCGTTCTCGTCCGATGGAAATGTGAGTGATCATACAGAAGGAGATATGATTCGATCGGGCATTCGTTTAGCCGCTTCATGTACGAATTGAGAAAAGCTTTTCCGTTGCCCCCAAAGCTCAAGAAGGAACTTTCTAAATTCCTTATGCAAAGGATATCCTTTGTCATCTATTGGAAAAATAGATGCAAATTCTTTATTGAGAATAACAGTCATTGATTCTCGCAAAAATGAAAAATGTTCTTCATCGATAATTTGGAGCAGTTCATCTTTATAATAATATTCAAATTGCATATGCAAGAGTTCATGAATGAACGATCCAATCTGCCATTGATCATCTTTATCATGGATCATCCAAATATAACCCGATTCAGTATTATAGGGGCCGCGAGGAAATGTTGTAATGAATCCCGTAAAATCATTGCGGTATAGAGATTTCTCCGTAATCCGTTCCATGATAGAAAAAATTTTATTACTCACCCCACTTAATATCTGCTCAAGATGTTTTGCATATTTTAATAAGGCTTTATCTTCAACGGCATACTTTTCTTTTAGAAATGATTCAATTATCTCAGCAATCTCCTCGTTATTCTTATTGATCATTTTTTCTTTCAAAAAAATTGGAATACAACATTCCCATAAAATACCATGAGATTGTTTCTTTGTTATTGCTTGCATCCAATTGTCTAAATCATTTCTAAAATTTATTCTAACGACGATATATGACATATAAACTCATTATAGGACAAAATAGAAAATAGAAAAAGTACATGTTATATAAAAAACCATCTCTTTCATTTCAGAGATGGGTATTGACCGATTGCGCTTAGCCGATGCAAGCGATGCAGTCGGTATTGCAGTCAGTACCGACGCACTCAGAATCATTTCGGGATTGGAGTGTCGTTTCATCAGCCGTTATGATGCCCAGTTGAGCCATGTCGGCCTTCATTTCAGACATGTACCTTACCTCCTTTCTCTGTGTATTCACACAGTAATTTTATGCCTTGTAGACGTACGATTCTCGGAATAAGCGATCGGAATGTCTGACAGTACGGGGATGGTACATTAAGTCTGCCGAATTGTTTTATAGTAAACACCGGGCAACCGCCAGCGCATACGTTTTTCCAAATGCATTTGCCGCAGTCAGTAGAATCGTCAATGCCTCTTCCTCTCAATTCAGGCATTATTTCCTGAGATCGAACTGACTCAACTAATCCGTCACTATCGACGTTTCCAATCGGAGTATCAAAGATCATTTGACAAAGTGCAATCTCGCCATTGTGAGCAATAGCCGCAGATGCATTGCCAGTGCCGCATGCCCTTGAAATTGATCTGCCAATATCAATATCGCAAAGCTTTACGTTGAAATCCCAATTTTTTTTGAACATCCATGCATCAATGCGATCAAAACACTGATGAAGAACCTCTCTGTACCTTTCTGATGATTGAGCAAGATTTTGCACGGACATCTGCTCACAATCACGGACAAGACTATAACGAAAGCTTAATCCTTGACTGAGAAGATAGTCCGTAAGTTCCTGCAAACCATCAATATTATTGTCAGTAATAGTTACCAATATGAATGGCTTCCCGCCTGCCGCCTCTAATATGTGAAAACCTCGCACTACGTCAGCAAACGATCCCCTTCCATTGATATACGCTCGTTGTTTATCGTTTACTTCGCTAATGCCGTCTAAAGAAATGGCGCATGAAATGCGATTTTCAACGAGATATTTTGCGATATCTTTAGTGATCAGGGTGCCGTTAGTCACGATGTTGAACGAGGGAGTAATCTCTACGGAATCACATACCTTCTGTGTGAAGTTGACAACATGTACTATATTTTGCCACACCATCAGCGGCTCCCCGCCGGCAAACTTGATTGCCAGCTTCGTTATCCCGTATTTTGCGCATTGTGCTACGACGTTTGTTATGGTTCTTTCAGCAACTGACAGCGCCATATTACCTCTATCTTTATCTATATAGCAATATGAGCATCGAAGATTGCACGCGTTGGTCACGTGTAGCCAAATGCCAAACGATTTTTCTTTTTGAATTTCATGATATGAACGCTCGCGCTCCACATTATAAACATTCAAGACCTGCTCTTTTTCAAGAGCCAAGATACTAAAAAATATCTCTTTCTCTTCATAATCCTGCGCCACCAATAGCGCACAAACTTCCGAAATTGTTCTTTGCCCATTACAGGCGAAAAAAATTGCTTGCGCCCTTTGATCTAAGAGGAGAGATTTATGATCACCTCTCGCTTTATAAATGAGAAGATAATCTCGTATCTTATCCTTATGGAGATACGGCATCTCAACGGGAATTTCATTTCCGATAGGTATCCTAAGAGTATCCATGAGCACGCCTCCAATTCTGATTGTCAAGGTACCTTCAAACTCTTGACTATACTGTACCAAAATAGCATAAACTGTGTCAAGGATCTTTTTTAAGCTTTATTTTATAATAAAAAAAGGCGTCCTTTTTAGGATGCCTTGGGTTGTCGTTGAGATTACTTGGATTGTATGGGTTCGAGACCATACACTCGCTTGAGGGTATGTTGTCTAGTGCCCTTGCCCTCGCAGTCTACCATGTAGATCTCCGTAAGGATCTCCGGACAAAGTTTGAGTGGATCGACAGGTACCAGAGTATACGGCTGATCGTATCCCTCTGGCGTCGGAACCTTGATGTAGCAGATCGGACGACCTTTCGCCATCTCTCTCCTCCTTTAGGATGCCTGCGGTTGCGCCGCTTGTTCGCGGGATTGGATGAACTGTTCTACCGCATCGGGGATGACATCGCCGCCCCCTTTCCACTCTCCATCCCAGATGGGGAATGAGGCGATGCGGTTCCGTACCGCGGAGATGCACCGAAGAAGTCCGTAGTCGGAACTTCCCGGAAGAGTGGCCGCTTTCTGACTGAATGACCTATCAATCATGGCCTGCAGAAAATCCGCCTTTGTTTTGAAAGCGGGATCCTGACTCGCCGCGCTCATTACTCCGGAATGGCCGAACTTTTGACCGTACCAATCACCATCGTTGAGTTGATTGATCCGTCCTCTCTGATCTTCGGATAAGACGAACTGAGAGGATGATGGTGCCTGATCCGCTGAAGGGGATGGCGAAGAACTTACCGAGCCGGAAAAAGCGAGAAGAACTCGCCTGTTCCCTTTACGACGAGAATTTCCATCGCCTTTCTTGGATTTCGCCGTCGACTTTGCCGGCTTTACCTTGAGTGCCGTCTTAGTCTGGAGCATTATTCCAAGAATCTCCGCCGCCTTGATGAGAGTTTCGATATCTTGCGAAAGAACTTTTTGCTTTCCAGCACCGTTCTTTTGCTCTTCCATTGTCTTTCTCAACACGGCGACATCACGCTCAAAGCTCTCCACCATTTCGCAAACTTCATCGCGCTTTTCGATGAGCGCCTTATACTCACTCATCTTATTCTGCGCACGTTCTACGTCAGAAAGATCAGTTGAGCTCAAGTTTCCCTTGATCTCATTGAACATCTTCTTGATATTCTCTTCAAGTTTGGCACGCTCTTGCCTTGCCACCTTGAGGTCTACCTGCGTACCTGAAAGCTTCTCCGCAAGGTTGCCGGCAGAATTTACAAGCGTGCCCAAACGATCCCGCTCTTCCTCTAGCTCATTCAGCTTGTATGTGAACGACCCAAAAAGAACGTTATGGACGGAAACTTGGGGTGACAAGACAGGAGAAGGGCTCGCCGACTGTTGATCAATCTTTCCCGCCGCCTGCATGACAAGCGAAAACTTGCGATTTGCGACTTGCAGTTCGGTAAGAGAGCGTTTGTCCATTTCTAGATATTTGCACCCCGTCTGAATAAGCGCATCCTTCAACGCGCTCTCCATGGAATCCGACGTCTTGTTCTTGAACTTTGGCTCTCCCAAAAGAGCGGTTAGCCACTCTCCCAGAGAAGCATCCGGCCATGCTTGAGACCATCCGAAAAAGTGCGAGAGTAGCTCCCTGTTACGCCTCACCGGCACAAAGTGCTGTAGACGGAATTGAAATTCTGGCTTGTTCCAGTTTTCTGAAAGCCACATACGAACATGAGAGACGAACGCGTTCATGGTATCTTTCTCCTTTCAATATCCTTGATTGTAAAAGAAACGCCCGCATATGGTCTATGCATACGCTCTCCCCATTATACACCATATGTAAAATCCTGTCAAGGGGTTCGTCTTCATAAAAAAACCGCTGTTAAAAACAGCGGTTATGTGCCGAGACTGATCTCTCGGGGCTTGAATTTTGTATATAGAGATTTCCGATACCAAATGATACTCCGACCATACATGATATCCTCATGCTGGTCGTAATCCTTTCGGTATCCCTTTTGGTCAATGAACGTAAGCGGCGTTTCAACAAAACGCCTCAGCGTCTCAACGACCCACAAACGCAATTCCATTGGATTCGTTGAGATATTCTCAAACTTTGCGAAATAGCATTTCTGGGACCAAACATGATCTCCACGATAAATGAGATGTCTAAGATCGCTGATATGAATTCCACAGTACGGAAACTGCGTCATAACAGCGCGTTTTTCAGGATTCGAGTAAGTACTCAACTGTCCAATGGCTTTTTGAAGGGCATCGAATCTCATCGGCGTTTTTTTGAAAGACAGCATGTATGCCCAAATAAACGCCTCACATGAGAGCAGCTTATTCAAATGCTCATGTGGCGCCATTCCGTGCCGACACGTCGCCGCGCACGCATGCTCCATATGGCTTCGAATCCAAAAAAGATCGCGAAGCACGAGCGAGAATGCGTTTTCATATCCTGCTTCCGCATATCTCTTCTCCAGTGTCGCGATGCACTCCTCGGTCTCATCCGG
This sequence comes from Candidatus Uhrbacteria bacterium, assembly GCA_016186045.1. GTDB lineage: Bacteria > Patescibacteriota > Patescibacteriia > JACQRZ01 > JACQRZ01 > JACPMJ01. Next base: position 22,105 of record JACPMJ010000023.1, read on the forward strand.
AGCAAGCCACAGCAGAATTGCCAGTGAATATATGCCCTCAAAAAGCATATACTCGTCATGTCCCACCGTGGTGTATGTTGCCACCGCTGTTTCTGGAAACCAGAGACAGTAAAGAAGCACTTCGGTAAGAGAAGGGTCCAGGTTGTGGCGAAACGTTCCCTCGATATCCAGATTCAGAAAGGCAAAACGGTTTTCTTTGCGCAGGTGAGACATAAGAAATTTTTTCATATCCTGATAGCGCAAATGTATGCCCAAATCCAAATCCCGCTGTATGTTGTATACGCGCAGGTCATTTTCAATGGAATAAATCCTGTTGTGTTGCACGCCAAACGCGTCAAGATATGGTATCTCCCGCGGCTCTTCTCCCAGAAGGAGAAGGATCGCCGCTGACCTGATCTGGATAGGGGTGAGCGCGTTGGTCAGATACTCGCGATACAGTATGTCTCGAGCTGTGTTTTTGCCCGGTGTCTGTAACATCCTTCGCCTCCTTTCATTGAATTTTAAAGGTACAAAACAAAGTAAATAAAGCACAAAATGAATAAAATGTCAAGCGCCGGTCCAAAGGTCTTGACATTATCCCCAAAATAGGATACACTCACCCACGAACTCAATACAAACCGTATTGGCACGTTCTTTACAATTTAGGAACTACACAACAACGATAAGGAGGACACAATGGGCACGCACGCCCCGGCCCTCTCCAAACTCGACGCTGTTGAGGAAAAAATCCTGCGACTCATCCCTCTTCAGGATGAACTTCGCGAATTGGCAGCGGCATATGTAAAGCGCCAGAAGATAACGGTGGGAGAATTTGGAGTCCGTTGCGGTGGAACATGGAAGGATGCAAAAGGTTTCCTTGATGGAAAGCGAGCTCTAAGCAGGGGCCGTTTTCTCATGGGCCTTACTATCCTTCTCTCGCGGGAAGATCTCTATGACAAGATAGAGAAAGAAGCGGCAGACCTTCAGGATCGACAGATTTCTGTTGCTCTGTTTCCGGATCCTGTAGTGCGTACGATCTTCAAGGTTTTGAAAGCGCACACTCGCAGGTCGGAAACAGTAACGCGTGCGATCTTTTCCCAAGCATTCAGTCCGCATCATGAAACAGTGCTGGAATTGTTTGTTTTGTCGCATGAAGCGCTTGAAAAACTTCGCGACGATAAAACACGCGCGGCAATTGATCTCATCGTACAGAACGATGGCGTTCTTGACACAGAGATCGAAGCTCAACTACAAAGGTATCAACATCGAGTAACTGATCTTACTCGAGTTATTGAGCGCCTATCTCGAACGCTCCTGCCGTACTATCAGGGACAGTACAAACTACTCGGAGAGGCGCTCAACATTCCTGAAACTTCATTCCAAGGAGCTCGCCAAGGCAAATCAAGCGAAGCATATCTGACTGAGCTGATCGAGAAGATGCGTGTACTTGCACAGCTTCATGGCGTCGGCGAACATATCCTCAAAGACATACCTGCGAAAAAAGAAACGCCGGCAGATGCAACGCAGGAAAAACCAAAGAAGGAAATTGCCCCAATCAAGGAGATATCTCCACCACCGGCTCCGGCAAATGAAACGAAACTCACCGAAGCAGGAGGCGTGATAGCGCTTGATGGAACGCAATACTGCATTACTGCGGCTGACCTTGACTCTTTGTCCCTTCAAAATTCCGAGGGCTATATCGCATGGACAACACAAGCGCTCGAAATCGCCCGTTGGGCGCTCAACATCGGAACAAAACTCAAGGATCCGGTCATGCGAGGAAAAATCCGAAAGGCGCTTTCCAAAGAAACGCGTGAACTATACTTTTCCATTCAAGCTTTTGAAATGGAATATCCTGGAGTCATTGCGCCGTTACTTGATGCCCAGCGCACAACATTCCTTGGCAAGGGATAGGGAGGAGAAGACGCCCATGGGACATACAACCAAGACGGCCTACGAGGTACAAAACAGTGTAGGCCAGGACTTCGTGGAACAACATCTGAAGGGACGACCCGTTCCTCACGGAATCATCGAGGGAGTGATCAACAGCATCTTTGCGGATGCAACAAGCGTGGAAATCACAACAAACGGAAAAGAACTCACCATTCTGGATAACGGCCACGGCCTTATCGGCACTGGCCAGTATTCCAACAAGAACGGTATCCTGCGACCCGGAGACTCTCCGGGCAAATACAGTGACAACAAAAAGAGTGGAAAAGGGAATAAAGGTACCGGCATCAAGACACTCTATGTAAACTGCCAGGAAATCGATCTGCTCTCGTCAGTAGCAGATGAACAGCCACGCGGAGCCGTATACTCGATCTCTTTCTCGCATGCCGAGTATTTCGCATCACTCAAAACCGGTGCGAAACCGCTCGTCTACGAGGTAGAGCCGCTCACGACACAGTCATGGCCGTACATCAATAAATTCCGAACCGGCCTGTGTCTGCGAGTATTGCTGAAAAACAAACTCCCATACACTCCGACACGCCTTGCAAAGGGACTCATGGCCCGCCTTCTCTCCAAATATCGGGATCTCGGAATTGTCCTGGTAAACGGAGAGCGGCTTCCGGAACGCGTACTCATTGGGGATTACGCACAGTTTGATGATCCGCATGAGACGCTCGGACATATCACGGCAGAGTTCTATAACGCTCATCCGGATGACAAGGTGAGCGAAGATGAGCTTCGTGTCGGTGGCAGGGTAGTTGCAGAAGGGCCATTCAAGGCATTCTTCCGGATACTTGACGACAATCTCAAAAAACTCATCCCACTGCTCTTTCGCAATACAGATGAGATCTGCGGCTCTATCATCATTCCGTTCTTCGAAGACTATTCCAATACGGACAGAGAAACATTCTCTTCGGTGCGAGAGCTTCCAGACGGAAAGATTATGCGCCTCTCAGATGATCCTAGAGCATTGACATTTATCGAATGGCTCCAGGATATAGAGCCGGAAGTTCGCGAAACACTCAAGATCACCCTCTCCAAGAAGGGTGATTCCGAAACCAGTGAAAAGGTGGTTTCGGAACTTCGCGACATGATCAATAGTGCAACAGGCGGTCCCGTGGTCATGAAAAGAAAGGGACCAAAGAAAGATCTCGAAGATCTCCCGGTTCCAAAACCGCCCAAACCACCCCAAAAAGTTGTAGCTCTTAGCCTCACACCAGATCGGGGAGAGGACGGAGAATACGAGATGGGAGAACAAGTCATCATTCGGGCTCGTATTCGGCGAGACCTTCAGGACACGTACTCGCGGAAGGATATCAAGTTTCATACCTACCAAACGAACTGTGGAAATATTGTCGAAACAGATGACGGACTTTCCATGGTCGCGAATAAATACGGACAGGCAAAACTTGACGCGGAGCTTGTTGGCTCTTCTCATCGTCCGGGATTCACTCGCTACTCCGTGGTTCGGATACGAGAGTTCAAGATTGCAAAACCCGCGAAAACGATCAAGGTGGGCGAAACATTCAGGCTCACGTGCATGAACACCGACAAGGCAAAGGAACCATTTACCTGGGCCCCAAGCCATGCGGATGTTGGCACGCTCGAACCGGATGGATGCGAAGCCCTCTTCACCGGAACAGCCAAAGGGGAGGTGATCATCAGGGTTGTTGACTCTTCCCGTCCTTCTCAACTATCGGAATGCACGATAACAGTTGTAGAAGAGGAAGAAAAAAACCCCATTCAGAACATGATCAAACTCGAGGATGAAAACGGAGAGATCAGACACTTTATCTACTGGTTCCGCGGGATCCCTCGGGAACTGTCTGGGGATAAAGTGAAATCAACCCAGCCAATCCAAATGCTTGCCGGAGGAGACGGCAGTCTCGAGGAACCATACAACTTCTCCATCCATCAACATGCATATGGTTTTGAAGAGGCGGAGAAAAGAGGAAAACTTCTGGACTTCCTCTTCATGGCAATATGCGAGGAGTTCCCATACTTCATGCATTTTGAGAGCGCTCAACGTGACATGGAGTACGAAAGAATTCCGACAAACGCATGGCCTAGCCTTCGTGAAGCGCTTGCAAACGAAGGCAAAAAGCTCTACGCCCGCATCCTGTCGTAGTAGTTCCAAAAATCCAAATGCTCCGCAATAATAAACGCGGAGCTTTTTAATAAAAAACCCGTTCATTCCGTTGAACAGGTTTACGATGTCAATCTTCGAACTCTAGAGAGTCTTCCGACCCTTTTGACCTTGGATCTTTAGAGTAGCAGTCACATCTGGCTTCTTCTCTGCAGATCTTTTTTGCCTGCAGAACTTCGTCCGTCTCAATGCCATGTTTTTCCATGAGACGGATCGTATCAGGAGCCGCACGCTTTGCGAACTTGAGTGGCCACCACCCCCTCTTGTTCTCATCCTTTTTCTTCTCAAACGTCACCCAGCGAACACCTTGAGCTGTTTCCCATGCCGCGATAAGATCCTCCTTCTTTTGCATGACAAACTTATGACATTCTCCCTGCGCACGTGCGCGCTTTGAGATTGATGTTCGCAAAGACGGGATGTCTTTTTCCGTGATAAGCCCTCCGCATACGGAAAGCTTAGAGGCGACATGAAGCATGGAATGTATGCCTCGGCATGTATTACTTTTGTGATTGCATGTCAGGACATATCCCACACAGCAGATGATCTCATAGATGTAGTCAATGAGCTCATCGTCAAAATCATTGCCGCCATTTGAGGATGAAGCATGGGAATGTCCGATTGAACCACCGACTTCCGGAAGTTTGTCTTTGACTTTTTCTATCTGAACCTTGGCGAATTCAAGCGCCTGCTTTACTTTTTCCGGAAGCTGCGGAGGATCTGTCTTCAGGAGACGCAATATCTCTTGAGTTTTTGCTCCGACAGTCTGAAAGCACGTTACCCCTGTCCATGGAGTTTTTTCTGCTTCCTCAAACTGCTCTTGCGTGCAGATATCGTCGCCTTTGAGCTGATATGGCTTGAGAGTGGTAGAAACAAGTTTTTCTGCATACTCGCAAAAATCCCCAAGACCATGGTCAAGCTCGCTCCTCAAGCGAGTGATAGTCTGATTCACTCCCGAAATTTTGGATAATGTTTCTTCCTTGAGGACATGCCACTCATCATGAACTTTTCTTTCAGAGACCTGAAGCTCATGGACAACGTTTTCAGCTCTTTCAAGCAGACAAGAAGCATCTTCGCTTGAATATGATGAAGAGTCAGCAACGTATGCGCTCGCGAACTTGCGAAACTCTCCGTCCCGTCCAATACATGCAAGGGCGCGGCTGAATTGTTCGTCTTCCGCGTTCTCCATGTGCTCCCAGGTGCCGCATGCGAGACTGACATCCGCAAGGACACCGTCAAGAAGTTGATAGAGCTCCTTGATCTCTCCAAGTGCGCGAACAATCATGAGAACCGCCTGTGACCAGTTCTTAAGAAATTGTTCACGCGTCTCATCCACTGCTTCCGCGTTTGAAACCACGATATCCGCGACTGAAAGCTGTGAGGTGATGCGCAGTGCGACGTTTCGCACCTTTCCAGTAAGCGCGTTCGCGACCTTTTCCGCTTCATCCATCGCGCCCTGACCGATCATGTCAAAGAGCTGAGGAAGTTCTTGCTCAAAGACTCCAAGAAGTTCAATGATATGTTCGCCGACATCTCCATGGTCTCCGACGAGCTCAAGAGCAAGTTTCTGCATTTCAACCCGAAGAATGGATACGATTTCTGTCGTATCCACGTACTTACGAATGACATGTTCAATCCCGAGTACTTGCTTAAAGACTCTTGATCCGGTTTTCTTGGTATCCTTGTGGTCTACCTCGAATATGTTCGTTAAGACCCCTAAGTGAAGTTTCAAGGGATCCACATTCGGAACAAGATGAATTCCGTCAGGCTTGATCGGAATCTTCAGAAAATACATGGGGTCATCAGAGCGGCCTTTTGCCATCTTCCCCTCCTTATTGTAATGAACGTTTTACCAACTTATCTCCCTAACCATAAGGGAAATAAACCTCTTATACTCTACACGATATCTTTTTTCTTGTCAAGCCCCGCGATACACACCCACCAAAGCAGTATCCCGCTATGGATCGTCCAGAAAAAATGGTCAAAAAAGCTTATTATTATAAAGGAGGATAAAAGTCCAAATCCTATCAGCGTGTCATTCCGAGCGGAATGACACACTCGCCACACCAAGAAAAAAAGAAAGCTGATGAAAGCCGATATACCCGCGATTCCAAGCTCGGCGAATACCAAAAGAAAAACAGTATGCACCGGCTGATATGCGTATGATGGACGAACCGCATTATTTTTTACATCTCTTTGGTGGAGCGTATTCGTGTACTGCCCAATACCCACGCCGCGCACCAATATAGGACCAAGTGATACAAATTCTTTTACAGAGCCGAGACGCTCTTGTATTGATTTTATTTCAAGCCGCTTCCATCCATCAACACCAAGACGCACGGAGAGCGGTTCTGAAAAAAGCATACCGGAAAAAAGAATGGTTATGAGACTCACAAGAAAGAAAAAAATAAGCGGCGAGATGCGTATAGTTTTTATCATTGTCATCCCAGATCCCCGATCGCAGTCGAGGACAGGCCCGATCTGGGATCCAGTTTTTTGAAGAATACTTCGTTCCCCTGGATTCCCATTTTCATGGGAATGACGCACTCTATTCTTATACGCACTCACCACCCCCATCATCGCTAATCCTATGCCAAGCCCTATCCACGCCTCACGTGAAAAAGTAAGCATCAATCCGAAAAGGATAGAGACTCCCGCAAGCGTCGCAAGCCACGTCCAGATTTTTTTTTCACTTCGCATAATCACTGCGATACAAAAAAAATATCCGGCTACCAAATACGCGGCTAATATATTCGGATGCGGGAAGCTTCCATACGCGCGTAACCACCGCCGCTCTGTACTCTCTACCACCGCATCCCCCGGTATCCATGACGCATGATGCGCGATGCCAAGCCATGAGACGGCCGGAATTTCTTGCATGAAAAATTGAATAGCACCAAACACGCTCTGTATCACAGCGCTCAGAATAAAGATCCATACACACATCTTTTGTTTTACCGAACTGATGTGAGAAATGAGTAAAAAAATCACACCACCCTCAAAAAGTCGAAATACCGCCTGCACAGCGAGAATTTTGTCCGGCGACCACAATACAGAAACGAGTGCAATAAAGAAAAGACAGATCAAAAAAATAACCACCGGCCTTTGTAACCAGCTCAAAACTTCTGCGGAAGATAAATGACGCCTCTCCTGAGTGCGTATGGATACAAAAAATCGCACACATACAAAAATGAATATCAAAAGAAAAAGAATATCGGTCGCATAGAACGCGAGCGTTCCAAATTGCCAAATCCCTTCTCTCCCTGCGCCTTCGTGCCCGATAGGACCTTGCCTGAATATATACACCGTCTGCAGGGGAATAAGAAAAACAAACAGTGAAAGAAGAAAAAAATAAATTTTAGAAATAATGTTTTTCATAGCAATAAAATTTTACTTAGACGAGAGGTAGGCGGTATTTCTTTTTATGAGTTTGTGAAATATCACAAAACAATCGAAGGTCGGGAGGATATGTATTTTTATGGGTTTAACCGACCTTGCGGGCACCCGTTTTTTGCGAAGCAAAAAGAGCAAGGTTGGTTACCTGCAAAAAATTTCGCTGGAATTTTTTGCAAAAGTAAAAATAGATATCATCCCGACCAATCACATATCATACATACCATAGAATTCAATCCGAAACTTCTACCCCAAACTCCTCCAATCTTCTCATAAATCTCTCCCTGATCTCCTCTCGCCTGTCTTCTTGATGAAATTTCAAAACGCTATCATTCATCACCACGCATGTATCTGTATTCAGTATCGCGCGCAGATCCTGCGGAAGCACGCGCAACTGGATCCATCGCGCCATGCGATTCGGCACATCTCCCAAAAACCCAATACACCGTTCAAAAAATTTCTTGATCGCCCTGCGCGAATAAGAAATCTGTATACGTCGATAGTCATTCGTATCATATGGAGAAGCGCAGGGAAGGACAGACAACACACGCATCTCGTTTGCTTTCCAAAATGTCTCATACATACCGTCGCTCTCATAGAGAGGCACGCAATAGAGCAACCAATAAAAAAAATATATGTCAGGCATACCGCGCGATTCGCTCAAAAACAAGCGCGAAACATCCAATCCATCATCAGCTATAAAAAAACTCAAGCATATCGCATCTTTCATGCGCTGTTTCGTGGGTCGCAATCCAAAAATTTGCATCAAACCGGTACACAGCATGCGCACCAACCAGAGATGTCCATGCTCGGCAATGATAAAAAAATCAATGTCGCTCTCGTCGCGCGCGTTACTCCAGCCAAGCGTGTTACATGCGCATATCAAGCGCACAAACGGTACGCCCGCAAGTACGCGGGCAATTTTTTTTGCTCTCCTGTATTTTCGCTGGGCAATAGCATAGCGATCGAGCCGAATGCTTATGATATCTCTTCTTCCTTTGAAAAAATACAGGCCGCCATATGACTCCACGCGCGCGCGAACATCAGAATTATTTTCCAACATATCAAGCACGTCGTATGTTGAAACATCGCGCTGTTTTGAAAAAAAAAGATTTCGCCGTATTTCTTCCGGCGTCAGGGGAAGATCAAACAAATCGCCAAATGCAAGCGCGGAAAGAATTGAATGTTTTAAAGAAAGTGAATCCATAGAGACATGATTGACTGGCAAGACCCTTCTCTGTATACTAAATGGTATATCCAAAGATAGCAAGAAATTAGCCTCTCATACGTATCGCAAATCTTTTTAAAAAAATCTCCCTTGACCTGCTGATCGGATGTTTTCAGTGCATCCGCGCCGTGAAGCGCTTGATTTTTTTCTTATGCAAAACTTTCTGGCACGTATTTTGGAGTATCGCAAAAAAAATTCTCCACCTCCCGCTTATCGCGCTGTATGGCATTCACTTTCGACTTAGGTCCCATTTCGCCAAACTGGGCCTTGCCATACAAGCCCCGTTTCTTTATGTTCCTTTTTCAGGACAGACGCTGGGGTATGTTTTTATTACCGGACTCGGCATAACGCTCATAGGAGTGAATTTCTTTTTCAAAACCACGGACAGCGATCCTCTTAACCCGAAAAATATCATGGCAAAATATATTCAAATGGCTGACGACGTTCTGACCGAAGAAGAGGATGTTGTGTTCACGTCCGGAATACGCTACGCGCCATTTGAGGGCGTACAGCCACCTCTTCCTCCGGAAGAATTTCAGGAAGATATCACTCCGGGCGATATCGCGCATCTCTCTGACGCGCTCATCAAACCAATTCTTCCCACATCAGATAACCGTGTTGCCGAGCCAAACACGATACATACGTATGCCGTCCAGGAGGGAGACACTGTCAGCAGTATCGCGCAAAAATTCGGCATTCGCGCGCAAACAATCCTTTGGGCAAATCAACTTATGGAATACTCGCTCCTCCAAATCGGTCAAAAGCTTGTCATCTTGCCGTCAAATGGCATTCTCTATAAAATTCGCCAGGGGGACACGCTTGGAAAAATTGCTCAACGTTATTCTGTTTCTTTTGACGAAATCATCTCCGCAAACAAGCTTGCTGGCAGTGATGCCACGCTTGCCGTGGGACAAATTATTCTTCTTCCAAACGCCATTCAGCCGCGCATAGCCGAGCCACAGCCACAAAGACAGCAAACATTGCTTGCACGGATCAAAAACATACTTGTTCCGCAAAAACAAAAATCAACAGGAAGAAGGGCCGGTGGAGCATCTCTTCTTTGGCCAACATCAGCGTCACGCATCACTCAGTACTTTAGCTGGCGGCATCCGGGCGTTGATATCGCAGGCCCATCATCAAACGACATTTACGCGGCCGCGGGAGGAGTGGTTATTTTTTCCGGATGGCAAAGAGGATATGGAAACACCATTATCGTAGACCATGGCGATGGCAAAAAAACCCGCTATGCCCACGCAAGTAAACTTTTTGTATATGTCGGGGAATCAGTATCACGCGGAGAGGTGATTGCAAAAGTAGGAAGTACCGGCCGCTCTACCGGTCCGCATCTTCACTTTGAAGTATATGCGGGAAAGAGCAGGATAAATCCATTTAGCCTCATCAAATAATATCCATAGTTTGCTTGGGGCGATACTGCAAGCTCTCCGCAAGATGCGCGCGCGTCATATCCTTGCTTCCGGAAAGATCCGCAATCGTGCGTGCGACTTTTATCACGCGATAATACGAACGCGCAGACAGTCGGAATTGTTCTGCGGCAGTACGCATACACATAATACACTGCGCATCCAAAGCGCAGTGCGTTTCGCTTTGCGCACCGGACATATCCGCATTGCATATGAGCGCCGTACCGGAAAACCGATCGGATTGCATGGCGCGTGCCTGTTCCACGCGCGCGCGAATAGCCGCGGATGTTTCGGAAGCATTCGTATCTTGAAACGACGCTCCACCCACGCGAGGCACTTCGCAATGCATGTCAATGCGATCAAGCAAGGGCCCTGAAATTCTTTTTTGATACTTCAAAATCTGCGGAATTGAACAGGTGCACTGGCGCGCACCGTCCCCATAATTCCCGCAGGGACAGGGATTCTGCGTGGCCACAAACATAAATTTTGCCGGAAACCGCACCGTACCCGCGGACCTGCTCACCACCACATACCCGTCTTCCAACGGCTGACGCAAGGATTCCAACACTGACCGCGGAAACTCCGGAAGCTCGTCCAGAAAAAGAACGCCGCGATGCGCCAAACTCACCTCTCCGGGACGGGGAATGCTTCCACCGCCAATGAGCGCCACTACGGACGACGTATGGTGCGGACTCCTGAATGAGCGCATGCGCACCAGCGGCTGGTCATGAGATACAAGTCCGGCAATGCTGTGGATCTGAGTCACCTCCAATGACTCCTCCTCGGTCAGCGGTGGCAAGATGGAGGGAAGCGCACGGGAGAGCAATGTTTTTCCTGATCCTGGCGGACCCCAAAAAAGAATATTATGCCCGCCTGCCGCTGCGATTTCAAGCGCACGTTTTGCATGCGCCTGCCCCTTGATCTGGTTCATATCAACATCAAACTGTTGGACGGCTTCTCTTTGTAAAAACATGCCTTCTGACATGCTGGCGGAAATAGGTTCCTCTCCCTGCACATGCCGAACAACCTGTACAAGCGCCTCCACGGGATACAGCGCCATACCCGCGATCAATGATGCCTCTTTAAAATTTTCCTTGGGGATAAACACATGCTCAAATCCCTTTTGGCGTGCCATGCGGACGAGTGAAAGAATTCCGGGTACAGACCGCACAGTCCCGTCTAAAGACAATTCGCCGATAAAAATGCTTCTGGAGATATCGCATGCGAAGTGCCGAGTGGCGGCTCCATCAGAAGATCTGTCTTCCGCGAGCAATACACTCAAAGCAATGGGAAGATCATACACCGGCCCTTCTTTTCTGATGTCTGCCGGCGCAAGATTTACCGTGACACGGCCGCGCGGAAACATATATCCACTATTTTTTATTGCCGCACGCACGCGCTCCCGCGACTCCTGCACTGCCGCGTCCGGTAATCCAACAATGACAAATGAAAACATACCGGTGCCTGCATCGCACTCCACTTCAATAGGCTCGCACTCCAAACCAACGATTGCTCCGGAAAAAACTTTTGATGTCATACGGAATGTTTCTTGAAAAAATCAAAAAAAAGAAATGCGACCCCTCCGATGATGCTTATGTCTGCAAGATTCAACACGCTTACGCCGGGAATATGTATCCAGTCGACGATTCCGCCATACATCACGCGGTCCGTGAGATTACTGCCAATGCCAAGAAGGATAAAAAGAAGCGCGAGTGAAACCATACTTCTTTTTTTTGGCATTATGAGCCATATGAGGCATGCCAAAAAAAGAATGCCTGCTAATGCAAGTGCCATCACAGATGGAATGCGGATAAAAGAAAAAACAGCGTCATTCAAAAAAACTCCATTCTGCCCGACAAAACGAAATGCGATTATTTTCGTTATCCGATCTAAAAGAGCAACAAAAAAAAGCAAGGCGATGAAAAAACCGTGCTTCCCCTCATCATACGGCATATGTTACTCCTATCCTGCTTCTGCGCAGTCCATGCAAAAACGCGACATGGGCCGAATACGCAGACGTTTCTCGTCTATTGGATTGCTACATCGTCCGCAAATTCCGTATGCGTTCTCCTCTATGCGCTGGAGTGCGATCTTCACCTCCTGCAAATCTGTTTCAAATGTCTGGCTCAAGCCTAATGACGCGCCATATTCTTCCACCTCGGACGCATTATCTTCTTCCTTGTCTCCATATTCCTGCCAGGCGGCCGCATATTTGCCATCTCCACCGGTTGCTCTTTTGCCAATGCGTGCAAGCTTTTCTTCAAGTTGCTGTTTTTCTGTAAGGAGCTTCTCTTTCATTTCAGAAAGAAATTGCTCACTGAACATAGATATGTTTTTTATGGATAAAAGTTGCGAATATACGAAAAGAGGGCGCATACCAGCGCCACTCCTCTCCCCATGAAGAGGAAATTTTTGTTTTTTTCGCTGTATGCGCCCATGTGCCGGTGGGTACTTATACATCCATATTGGAATAACGGATGCAAAAAATGATTCCCATCAGCGTAAGCGCTTTTACTGACTAAAAGCTCGTCCTCCCTACTACTCAGTGGCAGTAATGTATATCCAATAAAGGGTATATGTCTGCCAATATATATTTTTTTGAGACGGTCAGATCGCCTCCTTATAAAGGAGAAGTAAGGAAGAAGAAAGTGGTCCCATGCTTTGTCGCAAGGCTCACTTTTCTGTGTTAAAAGAACATTCTCATAATTAATTATAGCATTTTTTTGACACCCGGTCAAAGAAGGAGGGGTTGAACACTATTTTTGTTCAATTTATCAAATAAAACAACGAAAAAAATGACGCTTTCCAAGCATTATTTAAAATAAAAACTGCTATTTATCCACAGGATGCCTCTTTGTCAAGTCACATTTATCTGAAAATATCCCCAGTTTAAAATTCAAAAAATCTGCTTCCTTTTTTTGTTCAGACATGTTAAAGTAATATATGCTTTACAATCAATAAAACATTATAATTATGAGAACAATAATCTATCTTGGTCTTCTCACCGGTCTCTGTATCTTTATTGGATACACAATAGGTGGAAAAAATGGCGCATTTATTGCCTTTTTTATCTCAATTCTTCTTAATTTCTTCAGCTATTGGTTCTCTGCGCCCATTGTACTGAAAATGTATGGCGCCAAAGAACTTGCGCAAGACACATTTCCTGATATATATAGAATAGTTGGGGGATTATGTCTGAAAAATTCCATGCCTATGCCACGGATATTTCTTATAGACATGCCCGCACCAAACGCCTTTGCCACTGGCAGAGACGAAAACCATGCGGTTGTAGGCATTTCGCCGAGCATTATGCAGCTACTAAATGAAGAAGAGCTTACCGGAGTACTTGCACATGAACTTTCACACATCAAAAACAAAGACATGCTTATCAGCAGTATGGCGGCAACACTTGCCGGCGCTATCTCTCTTGTAAGCCGCATGATGTACTTTGGTGGCGGGCGAGATGAAGAGGGCGGATCAAATATGGCAAGTTTTATCATATTTCTTATTCTCACGCCTCTTATCGCGCTTCTCATCCAGCTCGCCATCTCTCGGACACGTGAATTTGAAGCAGACAAAAGCGGCTCGCAACTTGTGGGTCATGGCCACGGTCTCGCCTCTGCATTGCAAAAATTAGAATCATGTGCAAAAGGACATCCCGCGAACGGCACCTCCGCACAACAAGCATCATCGCATCTCTTTATTGTAAATCCATTTCAACCATCTTTTATTGCAAATCTTTTCTCCACGCATCCGCCCATGGAACAGCGAATACAGCGGCTCATACGTGGAATGTCTGTTTAATCTATGCGATGGGAAACAGAACAAAGAAAACCTATTCCTGAATCAGAAGAAATTTCTTATCTTAAACATGTCAGAAAAAAAGAAATTGAAAATCTCAAAAAAGAAGTAGATGCTCGTTTCTTTTCTTCTCTTGATCAGTACGGCGCCGCATTGGATGCCGAAGATAAGGAATTTCTCAAAAAAAGACTCACGCAAGAAGAAGATGAACAAAAAGACAAAAAACATGAATTCGGATCTGAACTGGGTAAATGCATCATAAAACGGATGATTATCATTGGAAGAGGTCAGCGCGAAAAGCCTCTTTTACAAAGAGAGTTGGCAGACATCAAAGCGAATTTGCTCACCGGATTTAAAAAAAGAGGAGAACAATTTTTTAAAAAACATAATCTCCCATTAGCGGAAAAGAATGCTTTGATCCAACAGCGAGGACCGCTTCCCAACGAAGTTGAAAAAATATTGTCCGGATTTATAGGAGAACTCGTAACAATAAACGCATTAAGCGACCTTGCGGAATCAGATGCCATTCACCAGCAGATGCTTTTTTTTCCGAACAAAAAAGATGAGCCTGCAGGCGTAGACATATGGCTGAAAACAAACCATCCGGACAAAGAACGGCTCTTCGCAATACAGGTAAAAACAATGGACGTGCCAAATCCGATCATTATGTTCATGCGAGATGAAAAAGATGAAGAAACACTCTGTATCCAGCTCGGAATTACCGGAAATTTCCCCGTGCATCTTAGTACAATTGCTGACAAAAATATACGAAATATCGTGGAAGCATGCAGAAAATTACGCAACCTCAAAACAATCGCGTATGCGGATGATAACAGGGTCGTACCAATGATGATTATTCTTCCCAATCTTCCCGCCACTCGCAATCAAATGCTTCGCGACAAATGGTATGATGAATCAACGGGACTCCCATATCAGCAGGGAAGAAACCTGTCGCAAAAAATCCAAGACATCATAGAACAAGAAATGCAGCCGCCAGTTCAACGCACATCCTTAAGGCCCACTGAGCTCTTTCACGAAGAAGCCCACATCCAAAAAATCCGCGAATCGTTTGATGTCATGAACGAAAAAGAGCTTCTCCTGCGAGCAGAGCATTCATACTATTTTTTGCAATCAGTCATACACTTCCTTTCTGAACTGGATGACAAACATACTGCAACAAAGATTGCAAAACTCAATTCTGAAATGAACACGCTTTCCAATGACATTCAAGCTGTGCGTTCTGCAAAAAACCAAGGAGCGTCATCGTTTGATCATATATTTAAAAGAATTACATCCATACAAGATATTGCGCAAAGAGATTTTAACAAACAGCTCAAAAATAATTTTGGATCAGACGCGCACTGGATGGAATCGTACGAATTAACATGGAATGTTATCGATCACATGTTGGAAAAAAACAAAAAAAACAAGGAAAGTTTGGACTATGCTTTTTTCAGTGATCCCAACTTGAAAGATCCTATGGTAAAAAAGCAGGAGCTTATGCATGAGATAGGAAAACAGTGCCTCCGGCATATAATACACAAAGAACCGTATATTCTTCAGGATGTCATAGATCAGGCAATATTTTCAATGATAGAGACTCTGTCATAGGCGAAAGGGGCTTGACAATATCCAGCACTCATGGTACAACAACCAACATACAAAGGAGGGTATATGAAAAAGGTATTTTCAGGAAAAGACCGAGTCGTGTGGGGAAACGGGGAAGGATCCATATTTCCTGCCATCCCATGCGAGAAAGCGCAAGAGCTGGCATCGCGCGTAGAATCCGATAACGCAAGTCTTGGCGATACGGTCATGCTCTGCTTCCACCTCAAAGATGTCGACACAACGCATGCGCCTGCATGTCCCGTTACCGACACCTCTTTGCGTGAAAAACTGAACATCTCATAAATCCTTTTCTGTACCATACCAATAATCCGGAAGTAAAAATCTGCTCCCGGATTTTTTTATATCAAAAAAACCGCCCCTGAAAAAAGAGCGGTTTTTTATGTATCCTTATTTCCCATCGCTTCCGCCAGCCCGTTTCATGGAAAGATTGATACGATTCTGATCATCAATACCGATCACCTTCACGGTGACGGTCTGTCCTATTTTTACCACGTCAGAAACCTTATCTACACGATGTGGCGCGAGTTCTGAAATATGTACCAAGCCCTCTTGACGCGGTCCTACCTCCACAAACGCGCCAAAATCCAACACACGTGTTACTTTTCCTTCAAATACCTCGCCCGCCTTTACCTCGCGAGTCACACGCTTGATCATCTCAAGCGCCTTTGCAAAACCATCTTCGTTTGCGGATGTGACAAACACCGTCCCGTCTTGCTCTATGTCTATATCCACACCGGTTGCGTCAATAATCTCATTGATCATCTTACCGCCAGGACCGATCAGGTCGCGGATCTTATCCGGATTGATGTGGAGCGTCACAATGCGCGGCGCGTACTTGGAAAGTTCCGCGCGAGGTGCCGCAATGGCGGCGGCCATCACATCAAGAATCTTCATGCGTGCGGATTTTGCCTGCACAAGCGTCTCTTCCACTATCTGCATGGTGAGACCGTCTGTTTTCGTATCAAGCTGAATTGCGGTAATGCCATTTCGCGTTCCCGCAATTTTGAAATCCATACCTCCATCTCCATCCTCAAGATCCTGCAGATCAGTGAGTACCTTATAACGACCACTTCCATCTGATGCAAGTCCCATGGCGATACCGGCAACAGGCTCCTTGATGGGAACACCGGCATCCATGAGAGCAAGCGTTGATCCGCAGGTTGATCCCATGGAGCTTGAGCCATTTGATCCAAGCACTTCGGATACCACACGAATGGTGTAGGGAAATTCCTCTTTTGAAGGAAGTACCGGCAAAAGCGCTTTTTCCGCCAATGCGCCATGGCCAATTTCTCTGCGGCCCGGGCCACGCAATGGCTTGACTTCGCCCACTGAATAGGGAGGAAAATTATAATGGTGCATGTATCGCTTTTTGCCGACTTCTTCCATGCCGTCCAAAATTTGCTCATCGCCCGGCGCACCTAGTGTCACAATGGAAAGCACTTGGGTTTCGCCGCGCTGGAATAATCCGGATCCGTGCGTGCGCGGCAATAAGCCAACGCCTGCGCTCAACGTGCGAATCTCATCCATGGCGCGGCCATCAACACGCTTTCCTTTATCCAACAAGGCGCGTGTGACTTCTCCTTCCGCAACTTCCTGCACAATGGCAAGCGCTTTTTTTCTTTTTTCTTTTCCGACTTGTTCCGTTTTAAGATATTCTTCCAATTCTCCGACGAGCTTCCCGACAGCTTCTTTTCTGCTTGATTTCGTCACATGTGCGCCGGTCACCAAATACTGCGGAATTTTTTCTTTGAGCCATGCGTGCGTCTTGTCTATGATATCCTGGCTCAATTTTTCTTCTTCTGTTTCTTCTTCCTTTTTCGCCATGATCTGCGCAACAGTCTTTTTTGGCAAACCAATCTCTTTTTGAATGTCTGAAAAAAATACACAAAGCTTCCCAAGATGCTTCAGTGCAAACTGCACAGAATCCCGCACCACGTCTTCCGCCACCTGCTGAGCTCCCGCCTCAATCATGAGGATTTTTTCTCCGGTTCCAGCAATAAAAATATCAATGTCGCTTTTTGATCGCGCCTCATAAGATGGGTTAATGACCCACTCTCCATTGATCTGTCCGATACGAATACTCGCGAGCGGACCATCCCATGGAATAGATGATGTCATAAGCGCAACCGCGGCTGCCGCAAATGCCGGAATATCAGGATCATTTTCTTGGTCAACGGAAAGAATGGTTGTGATGACCTGTACGTCATTCCGAATAGTATCGTCAAATAACGGTCTGATGGACCTGTCGATGAGTCTGCCGGTGAGAACCGCCTCGTCAGTCGCCCGTCCCTCGCGTTTGATGAAACGTGAGCTCTTGATTTTTCCTGCCGCATACAGACGCTCTTCATAATCAACCATCAAAGGAAAATAATCTCCGCCTTCTCGCGGCTGTTTTCCCATGACAACAGTGCCGAGCACCACGGTCTCACCATACTGGCAAAGAACCGCGCTATCTGCCTGCTGTGCCATGCGCCCTGTTTCAATAGTAAGTTTCTTTCCTCCTATCTCTGTCTCAAATTTTTTGATCATACTGATCAATCCTTTCAGTGACTGATCCTCATATAAGACCTTTTGCGTAATAATTTTCCGTAGCGAAATTGCAGATTTTCGAGCGAAAACAACGAAGCGTGAGGAGGTGAATAGAAACCTATTCATTGACGAGCGATGAGTTGTTTGCAGTCGAAAATCTGTGATTGCAGTAGGAAAAATTATTATGGAAGAGGTCTTTAGATCCCTATCAAAATAAGAATCTATACATCTGAAGACCAATCTTATGAATAAACAATTATTATCTCATATTATGGATGTACCGCTCCTTTGAGCGGCATGCCATCAATATTCCTGCGTTGCGGACGAAATCCTCGATTTCGTGAAGAGGAAATATTCTTCGGCCTTCTGCTTCTCAAAAGATATGTCTCGATTTCTTTTTCCAGATCCACAAAATCGTCCGCCTGTTCAACAAGCTTCGAGGATGATGTTTTTCCAAAGGCGATTACTTCCACCTGGCATCCCTTATTCTCTTTCAAGTACAGCATCAGCGGAATAAAATCACCATCACCGGTTACCAAAATAATCACGTCAAGTTTATCCGCGGATTTCACGGCATCAATTGCCAAACCCACGTCCCAATCACCTTTTTTTGCTCCTGTGGCAAATATCTGCAACTCTTTCATCTTCACCTCAAATCCTTGGCTTGAAAGCGCCTCAAAAAATCCCTGCTCTTCAGAGCTGTTTGATTTCACTACATACGCAACCGCGCGTATAAGCTTTCGTCCGGCAACTGCGGTTTTGAGCACTTCTTTAAAATTTACATTCGCGTCATAGAGGTTCTTTGCCGAGTGGTACATATTCCCTACATCAACAAAAACGCCCACGCGTTGTTCTTTATGCTTTATCATACAATAATAATTACAAGCATTATTCGGATACTTTTTCTTCTGCTGGCGGAACAAGGAGATCAAATTCAATGTCTTCTTCTTTTTTGTCCGCAAAACTTCGCTTTTTTATTTTGAGTTTTTTGGTAAGATCCTCATATGCCGCGGCATCCTCAGAGGCAACATAACGCAATAGGCGCCTGCGCTCTCCAATTTTTTTCAGAAGTCCCCGACGGGAAGAATGATCTTTTCGATGAGTCAAAAGATGCTCGGCAAGACGGTTGATTTCTTCGGTCAAAATAGCGATCTGCACCGGCGTTGAACCGGTATCTCCGGCATGCGTTGCAAATTTCTTAATGATTTTCTGTTTTACTGATTTATCCAACATAGGATAACTCCATCACGGCAAGCCCAGCAATTCCTTCTTATATACGAGGAAATCCGAGACAAGCGTGCTTAATAATGAATAAACCTATCATAGCATATTTTACGATTTTTGGCAAGGCCCATCATGAATTTTGTGACTCTGAAAGTCTAAGATATATTTCTCGGGCTTTTTATTTTGATACAATATACACTGTAAAATATATCTTATCCTTGCCATTCTTTTATATCCGGATGAAAGTCTACCTGATATTCCGGAATACCAAGTGATAGTCCATATTTTTTTGCCTCATCATATTCATTCTTGCTCTGTCTGTCGACAAAAAATATTTTATCTCTAAAAATAATATAATGATGCGTATCATTTTTAAAATCAGCATACCAATCATGCTGAGAGTCCAACGAAACGCTTAATTCTTTCGCAATAATTTGAGCTTCATATTCTGGAATTTCAACAGTATGCAATGTCCATTGCGATATCCATGGTGTCTGATAATTTTTTGTGACTTTTTTTATTATAGTCTCCGTAATTTTTATTTTCTTTAAAATATCTTTTTTTTCAAGACTCTCCTCAATAATAGTCCCTATAAAATCTTTTGACATACACTACGGAAATATTAGACACTATTTAGCCGTTTTGATCGCCTCACAAATCTTTTGAACGACGTTTGTATCAAACACATCAGGAATAAATCGTTCCGGCGAAGGGTTTGGAACACAAGAAGCGATCGCATATGCCGCGGCAAGCTTCAACTCGTCGGTAATTTCACGCACCTTCGCGTCCAATACTCCACGGAATATCCCGGGGAACGCAAGAGCGTTGTTCACTTGATTCTGTGCATCGCTTCTGCCGGTAGCTATGAGCCGCGCACCTGCCAGTCGCGCTTCTTCCGGAGATATTTCCGGCACCGGGTTTGCGAGCGCAAAAATGATCGGATCCGCCGCCATAGCACGAATCATGTCTTTCGTCAAGACCCCCGGCTTGCTCACGCCAATACATACATCACCTCCCTTGACCGCATCCATAAGCGTTCCGCGGTTGTTTTTTTGATTTGTCTTTTGCGCGAGTAACTGTTTCGCACCATTAAGATCGGTACGATCGCGGGAGAGTATTCCTTTTGAGTCGAGGACGACGATATCCTCTACACCGGCGCGCAGAAGCAAGTACGCTACCGCCGTCCCCGCCGCGCCCGCGCCATTGATGACGATCCGCATATCAGAAAGATTTTTTTTCGCAACACGCGCCGCGTTCAAAAGGCCCGCAAGTACCACCACCGCCGTACCATGCTGGTCATCATGCATCACGGGAATAGGAAGTATTTTTTTGAGCCGCTCCTCTACCTCAAAACATCGCGGCGCGCTGATATCTTCCAAAGTTATTCCGGCAAACGACGGAGCAATAGCAGTCACTGTCGCGACAATCTCATCAACATTTTGCGTATTCAGACAAAGCGGAAACGCATCAATGCCGGCAAATTCCTTGAAAAGCACCGCCTTGCCCTCCATGACCGGAAGCGCCGCCTCGGGCCCAATATTTCCCAGTCCCAATACGGCAGACCCGTCAGATACGACCGCGATCCAGTTCCCCCGTGAGGTGTAGTCCCACACCGCATTCCCGTTTTTCGCAATCGCCATACTGACCGCGGCGACACCGGGCGTATAGGCAAGAGAAAGTTCCTCGCGTGTTGATACGGAAACTTTCGGTAAGAGCGCGATCTTGCCTTTATTTTTTTCATGCAGTTGAAGGGATTTTTCAGATATGTCCATAGACTATCGGATACCATGATTTAAAGTAACAAATCATCAAATACCATACTGTCTAATTTTTTTTCACTTTCACTTTGTTCTTCTTCTGCTTTTCCTATCGCAGTCTCTGGATCCGCGATAAATTTTTCTCTGATATTTTTTGATGAAAGATCGCTTATAATCGTCATATCATCAATACTGATAGAATTATTACGCTCACACCGTCCGCAACATGTTCGCTCGACCACCTCAACTCCATCCTTACCGTATTCTTCCTTGAGAATACGGAGTATGTTGTGCGCGCCGGCAGGACCGCACACCTTTCCATGGCATACGCCTATTTTTTTGAATATCATACTGCGGATCTTAGGACTCATCCATAAATAACATCCACAATTCCATCTCATCTTCACGCCATCTTTGACCATAAAAAATCTTCAAAATATCTTGATATTCTTCAGATTTTATTCTGGCAAATCTGACGCAAATATGAGCGAACTTGAGTATGTTATTTATGGATGAACCCTTAAAGCATAAAGCGCGATCGCCAGAGCATGTCCCACATTGAGTGATTCAAGCGCTTGATGATGATGTATGGTAAGTGATACTCCCTTGATATTTTTTCGTATGCCTCTACCTTCAGAGCCGGCAACAAGAGCAATCGGAAGGTGTATGCGTGTTTTTGAGATATCTTGTGCTTCTTTCTTTTTTTCCAATCGAAAGACCGGACGGGATATTTTTTTTAAAATGCCGGAAATATCTTTTTGTTTAATAGAGATCCACGGAACTTGAAATAACGCACCGACAGATGATCGTATGACCTTTGGACTGAGAGGATCCGCAGACTCAATGAGCAAGAGACCGGCTCGAAATCCCAGACAAAGTCGCAATATCGTACCGACATTCCCCGGATCTTGCACGCTATCGAGTAAAACAATAATATCATTCTTCATAATATCTTTGATATCCCATACAGGAATCCGTGCGACCGCCGCATGGGATTGCGGCGTTTCCGTGGTCACAAGCTGATGAAATCGCATCGAGTCTTTGGGACCGAAAGAATACTCTACAAAATCACCGGCTAACTCGATGACTTTTTGCCCTTCAACTAAACAAAGCCCATACTCCTCACGGCCCTTTTTTGTTGATAATGACTTAATGACCTTCTCTTGATATTTTGTCAGCATACTGCAGATACCATATCAAAAATATTTCACTACTACAAGATATCTATATCCATTTGTCATGCATATCTGTATAATCTTGACGCTGACTGAAAAATAGTGTATATATAAAAAAGCTTTTGGGGAAAGTGAAGGGAGGAGACATTTTTCATGGAAAGCAACGAAGAAATTACTTCTTACATGCAGGAAGCACGGCTCATTGCCGAATCGCTCATTCCTGAAATCGTAAGTGATTTCAGAAATCGCAAGGGATCATCCATAGAATACGGCATCAGGGACTACTGGTCTTTATACAACGATTCTATTCAGCAGATTGTTGCCAAAAAGATCATCCGTCTCATCCTCTATATTCCACTTAAGGATCGTGGCGCATTCTTGGGTCAGATCGCATTCTGTAGAAAAAGCGGAGATCGATGCCTGTTTGGATATCAAGACGAGGATCCGTTCCCAGACGGAAAGGCGCCAATCAGCGAAAAAATGCGCTGGCACGGCATGTCACGGTCAACGCTCAAAATAACCGAAGGATCAAACAAAGAATGGGATGGCCCGTCAAAGCTTCTTTTCGAGGCGATGAAGGCGGTCATGGAGGAGCTCCTACCGCTGACCCAACATGAGATAGATCAATTGCACGCGCGCGAAACAAGTCGCGCATAACCCTCACATCCCCTTCAATGTGAGGATTTTTTATATATCATAAGACTGGTGAGATACAAAGAGAAAGCCCACACTTTCCATTATGGTTGGTGTGGGCTTCTAAAGGTTTCGGATTTACTTTGCTCTTCGTGGGAGCAAGGTGGACTTTGGTATGCATCCGGAAGGGAAACCTGTGGGAAGCTTATGGCTTCTTTGGGTCGGAAGATCTTGTTATCTCGTTGCCTTGTGAGCATTGAAATCTCATAGATCACTCCATTGCGTCCCTTTTCTTTCTGTAAAACCAGCTATCCTCTTTTTGCTGGTTCCATACAGCATCCTATTCCCAGAATCGCTTATGGGATCTTTTCAGATACACCAATTACGACTCTGTTGGCAGTTCCTTGAATGTCTCGCTTGAGGCACATTTCTGCACATGCGCATCCGAGGAAGATCTGGACTCATACCCTTTCAA
>JACPMJ010000024.1 GCA_016186045.1 Candidatus Uhrbacteria bacterium
ATTTTTTCCAATCTATTTTTCCGGATTCGCGCGTGAGAAGACGCGTGTATGTTGCGAGCGTATCATCTTGCGGATGCGGTTGCGCCGCGCCGTCTTGGATTTTTTTTATAACATCAATAAGGAGACGTGATCCGAGAGTAGTAGTTTTTTCTCTGAGAGAAGAAAGCGTTTCATCTGAAGAAAGTAGAAGTGTTTCTTGTGCGAGAATGGGTCCGTGATCCATTTTTGCGTCTATCTGAATAATAGTAACACCGGTCTCAGTGTCTCCGTGGAGAATCGCTTCTTGCAGGGGAGCGGCTCCGCGATATTTTGGGAGAAGCGATGGGTGGACGTTGATACATCCAAAACGCGGAAGAGAGAGAATTTCTTGTTTAAGAATTTGTCCAAACGCGACCACGACAATAGTGTCGGGTTGGAATACACGAATTTTTTCTAAAGTTTCCGGAGTGTTTATGTTCGTAGGCTGTAAAATGGGTATGTCGTGTAGTTCCGCGTACTTCTTCACCGGTGTCGGTTCTGTGATATGTTTTCTTCCTTGGGGTTTATCCGGTTGAGAAACAACAGCGACAGGAATATGTCCTTCTGCGATAAGCGCCTCTAAGAATGCAACAGAAAAATCCGGAGTGCCAAAATAAATAATACGCATAGTATATATTGTTGGTCTATAGTTGTTTTATTTGGTACAGTTTTTTTGTGCGATCGGTGAATAGGATTCCGTTCAGATGATCAATCTCGTGTTGGATAATTCGGGCAAGGAGTTCTGTCGTTTTGAGTTCTTTTTTTTCTCCATGGCGATCGTAGTATGTGGCTGTGATTTTTTTCCATCGTCGTACAATGCCATAATAGGTAGGGACAGAAAGGCATCCTTCTTCGCCAGACTCTTTTATAAGTGAGTGATGCGTGATGATAGGATTGATACAGATCAATGGTTCCGCGCCGCTTTTTTTGCACAGTTCAAAGTTTTTCGGGTCGGGTACTACCGCGATAATGCGATACGGCGCGTCTGCCTGAGGCGCCGCAAGTCCTACGCCATCTTTTTCATACATAGTAAATGCGAGATCGTCAATAAGCTCTTGTATCTTAGGATCGTTAAAATCTTCGACTGGCTGGGATACCTTTCGGATATTTTCATCTTTATATGTAAGAATTGGGAGAATTTTTGGCATACATATGAGACTAGTCTCAAGGCGAAGTATATCACATATTCGCATCAATGTCAACGAGCCAGCCTGCGGGAAGTTTTTTGAGCTCTTCTGAAATATCGTGCGATAATGATTCATAAGGAGTATAGTGCGAATCAAGTGTGATAAGAAGCCGATCATATTCGCGCGCTGTGCGTTTTTGAAGATGAGAAATACGGGCGGTTTTTCCTATTTTTTCCTTCAGTATCGCAGTGAGATTTTTGAGAGCGTACTGGTCGCTCTTATTTTTTTGCGGATGATAGTGGAGCGCGATAAGACGAGTATATGGAGGCCACCCGAATTCTTTTCTTTCATGGAGTTGTTTCTCGGCAAAGGATTTCCAGTCACGCGACCGAAGTGTTGAGATAAACGGATCATCTTTTTGGAATGTCTGTATGTATACTGAAGATTTTTCCGCGTGCGCGAGCATAAGCATGCGTGAGAGCGTCTGCCATTGGATCTCATGACTGCGAAAATCCGTCAGAGAGGGGGAGGGGTCCGCACGGAGAATACAGACGAGACCGAATGATGAAAAAAGTTCCGGATGAGAAAGCGGGACATATGAGGTACCGACGATGATACAGGGTGTGTTTCGGGATGTCATTCTGAAGACGAAGTCTGAAGAATCCCGATGGTTACTACTTGTATCATCGGGATCCTTCACGGAGTTTATCCCGAGTATTCCCGAGGGACTCGGGATGACATCTTTATTGATTTCATAGACCGGAACGGATGGAAACATTTTTTTCAAAGAAGAAATAATTTTTTCTCCTCCAACGCCGAGAAATGTGTAATCACTTCCTTTGCATGAGGGACAGATTTGGGGAAGAGGATTCTTTGTATGACAAAAAGCGCATGAGAGTGTATGTGTGGTATGTGAGTAGGCGCGATGACGACCGCACGCCTCGCAGGAAAATACCATATGGCATGTCTGACATATGACAGACGAACCAAGACCTTTTTTATTAAGGAAAAGAAAGACATTTTTTTGTTTTGAAAGATGGTGTGTGATACTTTTTCTGAGCGTCTCACTGATAAGCGGCGCATGAGGAATATATTCTTCCTGTGTGAGATGGATAAGGGGGGTGGGAGGATTTTCTGTGTCTATCAGGATATGTTCAAGTACTCCTTTTTCTGCGGCAATCATATCTTCCATTCTCGGCGCGTGAGACTGGAGAATAATGTTTAGAGGAAGTTTTTTTGCAAGCGCGCATGCAACCGTGGAAACATGATAGCGAGGATGCATGTCATATTGTTTATGCTCCATGCGCTCCGATTGATCGATGATGATGGTTTTGAGACGCGGTATCGTATGAAAAAGCGCCATGCGCGTGCCGATGATGACTGGTACATTTCCTTTTCCTATCTGATCCAGCGCGTTTCGAAGTTCTGATATCCGCAGGGCGCCATGTATCGGCACAGGCCGAGATGAGAGATAGGGAGAAAGATATTCTTGCGTGTATTTAATTTCCGAAATAGTAGAACAGATAATCAGGAGTTGTTTTTTTTGCTTGATCGTATTTTGGGCATATTTTGTGTAGAACGCTATTTTTTCGTGTTCGTTCGCGCACGAAAGAAGAATGGGTTCCTTCGCTTTTTCGCTACGCGTCATAGTGTCCGCAAGGGCTTGTATGGAGACATGCGAAAGGCGAATCTTTTTCTTCAAAGACAGTATTTTCTTTGTATCTGACCGCGTGTGCGGTTCTTTTTTCTTTCGTGTAAGCGGTGATATAAGCATCATACGAGCGACTGTTGCTCGCGAGACAAAATAAAAATCAGGAAACCAAGAGAGGAGTTCCTTTTGAAACGCGCTGAACATGGGTGTATGAAGAAGAATACGCTCTATGGGTTTTAATGTCTTTGTATCTGCATGTTCGTGCAGTTCAATGACAATGCCATTGATTGTTTTTTTTCGAAATGGGATACGGACGATTTGCCCCACGCGTATATCCGTATGTAAAAATTTCGGCACGACATAATCAAAATAATCCAGATGCGCAGGAAGGCGAATGAGAGGAAGAATCTTTGAGATCATATTTGTAACCATGGTAGACTGTCTAAAAACTGTCATTCTGAGGGCAAAAGTCAGGCGGAGCCTGATCCGGCTCTGCCGGAAATCCCGACGCTTTTTGCTTATACCTACGGGATTCCTCGTTTCACTCGGAATGACAAATCAAGTGTTTTGACAGTTTTTAGACAGTCTGGACAGAGAGGATATATTGTAGATAATCTCTATTACGGAAGGAGGTATTCAGACACGAGCTGGCCGACATTAAGCGGCGCCTCATAGGAGAGGATATTTTGCGAGACATTCATGCAGTCGAGAATTCCAAAAAAGAGTGCGCATATGGGGATACCGCACGCGCCGGCTTGCTGAACGTGGGAGAGCGGCATTTTGAAAAACTTTTTCAGTCGATCATTTTTCAGCGCGGTCAAAAATTCCTGATCCAGCGACGGGAAAGCAGATAGTTCGTCTGATCTCCCCGCATCCTCAATAGTACGGGAGAAGTCCCCAGACGCGATGCATGCGATAGCTCGTGGCGATTCCTGTAACGCCTTCTGCAGTTGTTGCCCTATCTCAAAGAGAGATGTAAGCGATCTGTCCGGAGGCGTGATGACGAGCACTTTTGCCGGAAATCCTTTGAGAAGATACACAAGCGGAACGCTTGCGCTGTACGAGAGTTGTGGACTGCCGGCATCGCGCACATTCCGATAATCAGTGCGATTTCGTTTTATGAAATCTGCCAAGACGGGATCTCCCGCGCATGTCAGTTTTGTGGCGAGATCGCCAAACTCTTCAAATGTCGCCTCATAATTTTGCGCGGTATACAGAGAGAGCGCGTGCGTGTGTTTTTTTCGTTGTTCATCCGGCGCGAGTATGACGATCGTCTCAATGGATTTTTCCTTGATATGCGCGTGTATTTTTTTGAGCGACAGAACCGTCTGTGAAAGTTTTTGTAATGAATCCTTTCCTATTCCAGGGACTAAGACGGGCGAGTGAGGGACGATTGCAAAATATTTTAGCATACAGGTAAGATTAAGGTATGGGATGTGATATATCCGGCGCATTCGCAAGCATATTTTGCGAAAACTCTTCTTGAACTTCTTTTCCTAAGTCAACCGCGTCTCCAAACGGATGAAGGGCGAGTGTCTTTCCATTCGTCTCCATGACTCGTTCCTTTTGATAACCAAGCGTGGTAAATATATTTTCTGAAACAAACGGTCGTTTTTGTCCATGTGAGATGATAAACACGGTGGTACTTCCTATTTCTCGTACCAGCGTACCATCTGCAAAAAGCACAGGATCCCCGGTCTCAAAGAGCGCGAGTGTCTTCTGTGTTTTCTTCCTTATTTTTTGATATGCGAAATTTGTAGAAAGCACCGTTCGTTCGAGGATAGGATGTTTGATATTCTGTTGGACATAATACACACCGCCGGTTTTTGTATCCTGCATCAGTTCGCCAATAGGATTTGCGGCGGCTTCTGAGATAAGACCAATCGTAGGAATCTCTTTAAGATCCTGTTCGCTTGCCGGTATGACTTCTTCGGGATTGTATCCCAGACTTTTGAATATTTTTTTCGATGGAATGGCATATTTTTTTTCATTCATATAGAGAAACACTCCTCCTTTTGCGGATTTCAATAATGAATATTGGTGGAATTTTATGGGAGACTCAATTTCGTATTTCAAAAGGTCTTGCAGTGAAACGGTAATAATATTTTTTTGAGAAAAGCGTGAAAGAAACACTCCCAGAGAGGAAAATCTTTTTCTTTTTCCATCTTGGATAAGCCAGATATCATCAAGTCCCTCTGCCTGAAGAAGCGTATCATCAGGATAAAATTTTTCAAAGTAGCGTGTCCAGAGTTTCCAAAAAGAAAAATTTCCTTTGATATGCGGTGTGTAGTTATAGAGTGCCGCGGTAGCAAGATTTGCCGGAATAACATTGAGACCGTCAACATATTTTGACTCACCTGCGCGAAATTGAAACTCCTGTGGATTCTGCGTATAATATTTTTTCCGCCATGCGGCCTTTTGCACCTGAACGCCAAATCCTTTATACGCGATTACCTGCGGGTCGGCGGGAGAGCAGGAATCGCATATTGCAAAGCCCGTCGCCCAATCGTAGTTATATTGCGAGGGTGTCGCATTCTCAATAAGGCTTTGTTCTTTTTGGAGAAGCACGAGGAGTACTTTTGGATTGATGCCGTTTTGTGTCGCGGCATGCGATATGATTTCAGAGGCAAAGCGCGTTTCGCCATCTGTATCAGTGGTGGTGTAGTTTGCCAGACCGGATCCTTTTCGTTCAAGGAACGCCTGAATCTCTGCGGATGTCATGTCATCCGACTTAAAGAAAACCGCATCAGAGATAACATTATTTGGGTCGAAGTTTAGTCCAAAAGCCATGGATGGAGAGAGGAGAAAACTGATGAGAATACCAAGCGAAATTACCCGTAAAGTGAGTCTATTCATATGGGAATAGTATATCACGAAAGAGAAGTCTTGTGAAGATGATTTCGTCGAGTAGGGTCTTGACAGAGCAAGCGGATTATGCGATAGTGGCATTGCCAGTAGTACCTTGTAAAGAAAGGAAGTTCCGCATGTGCGAGAATTGTGGAGAATCTCATAAGCCCAATATTCAGGAAAGTCTCAGAGAGGATTATGCGAAAAATGGAGTCATTCTGCTCTTTGGAAAAATAGAAGGAGAAAAGGTCGGATTTTTGCGGCATTGGCTTATGCGGTTAGCTCTCTCTTACAGTGGAAGTGAGATTAAGTTGATCATTGATAGTCCCGGGGGATCTGTTCTTGATGGATTCAAGATTTTTGATCTCATCCGATCACTTCCCAAGAAAGTCATTGGTATTGTCAACGGACAGTGTAATTCAATGGCTCCGGTCATATTGCAAGCCTGCGCTGAGCGGATTTCTCTTCCGCATAGCACCTTTCTTCTGCACAACATCAGTCAAGAAACGCGCTATTCGCTTTTTGACGCGAAGGCGCGATTTGATTCTGATTACAAGATGACACGAGAATTCCAAGAGCAAATCGTGGAAATTCTTCAAAAGAGAAGTAATCTTCCACGAGAAAAGATCGTGGAGCTTATCACAAGAGGTGATGAGGTGCATGAGGTGCAGACAGTTAAAGATGCTCTCGAGCTAAATCTCATAGATCGCGTTGTGGAACAGTTTGAGATACTTCCTGCGGTCAAAATCATCACGCAAAAAAGTTCGAATGCCGTAAGAAAGAAGAAATAGAAAGAATATCGCCTACTCAAGAATGTAGGCGATTTTTTATTTTCACCGTATCACGACCTCTTCTTTTTTGCGTCAATGGTTACTGCAATCTCTCTCATTTCACAACCGCGAAATCTCATCACGTAATAGATTAAGCGTTTCTTTTTTGAGAACTTTTCGCATGAGCTGAAATTTTTGCGCAGGGAGGAGATAATTCAAATCTTCGGATACTAGTTTATCAGTAACTCTTTCTTCTATGAATGCATACAGTTTTTCAAAAAAAACTTTTACATGTGTCCCGTGTATTTCGCGTAGTACGTCAGAGGAATACGAATATCCTTTTAAAAAAAAATGATGGATATCATAGATATCTCTACCGGCAATGCTCCCGTGTTTTTTTTGCCGATCCATAACGGCAAGAAGTTTATGCGCGAACATGGTTTCAATTGTCTGACATATAAAAACGCGATCTATCTCTAAAAACCGTTGTGGCGCGTAGGTGTTTGTAAAAGACAGAGGGAATGTCGTATCAATTTTGAGTGTATTTCTTCCCTGCGCTTCATATTTAAGAAAATACTGGACGCCATTCTTACTCGTGTCTTTTATGCTAAGGCTGAGTTTGTTGAATATTTTTTTGAGCGCTGTTCGTGTTTTTGGTATTTCTTTTTGTGTGCCGGCATAATCAAAGTCAAGATCAACAGAAAATCTGTCAAGCCATCCAAGCATTGAGGCGCATGTTCCTCCCTTAAAATAGAGCACTGAAGGCAGAAAAGAATCGTCGGCGATATGCGCAAGAATTCTGCATAACCATGCTTTATGGAGTGAATCTTTTTTATGTGGCGTCAGCATAATTTTTTAATATATGTGTAGGATATCCGATGACGCGTATGATATTTCGCACCGCACTCCACTGGATAAGAGGAAGAACGTCAAGATGTTTTTTGGGGTTGAAATAAAGCGTGTCGGCAACTGCCCGCGGGACAGAGGCCGTTCGAACTCCGTTGTGTATCTCAATCCCGGCATCGTTAAAAAGAAATGCGTCGGATAATGTTCGTGAATGATACTCATTGCCAAGCAGACTGAATCTTCGTGATGTTCCACTCACCATTGAAATAAAACGAGGCGGCTGATTGATAATCCCATTATCAAAAAGTACCGTCTCGCATGAAATATACGCAGGACCGTGCAATGCTTTTATGCCGAGAAGATACGGGTTGAGATCAGTAGGTTTTTTTATGGCATATAATCCCTTCTGGATTCTGTGGATCAATCCTCCTGATGCGTATCTGGCGAGAGTCATGTGGAGGGTAGATGGGTTGTGGATATTCCATATATGTGCCAGATCGCTCGCATGAAATATCTGCTCGTTCATGCTTGCTATACGGGAAAAGCGCTCTCCTGCTGACTCTCGGAGGCGAGCTTTTCCTTTTTTTATCAATAATCCTTTGTTTTTCATCGTTTCATTATTCTATACTTATATGTATAGTATAGCAGAACTCAAAAAAACTGTCAAATGCGGCGCAATTTATCGTATCACGACCTCTTCTTTTTTTGCGTCAATGGTAACCGCGGAACCCTCGTCTACCTTCTTCTCAATAATATTCATGGCGAGTTGGTCCAAGATAAGACTTTGGATCGCGCGCTTGAGCGGCCGCGCGCCATAGAGCGGATCAAAGCCACGTTCCGCGAGGAGGGCGATAAGCTGTGGCGTGAATTTTACTTTGATATCTTTTTCGCTGAGCAGGGTTTTTACTTTTTCAAGCTGAATGGTAATGATCTCCCCGATCTCTTTTTCCGTGAGGGGATGAAAGACGATGATTTCAGAGATACGATTCAGAAATTCAGGTTTGAAGTTCTTTTTCAAGAGGTCATGAATTTGTTCGCTCATTTCTTTTTCATTTATCATACCTCGCCGCGCGCCTTCTTCTGAAAATCCAATGCCACCCTCGCGGATAAGATCGCCGCCAAGATTTGAGGTCATGATGATAATGGTATTTTTGAAGTTTACCTTTCGTCCGCGCGCGTCCGTAACATGTCCATCATCCAAAATTTGAAGTAGGGTATTAAAAATTTCCGGATGCGCCTTTTCTATCTCGTCAAACAAGACGACGCTGTACGGTTTTCTGCGCACTTTTTCCGTGAGCTGTCCGCCCTCATCATATCCCACGTATCCGGGAGGGGAGCCGATGAGGCGGGAGACGGTATGTTTTTCTCCATATTCGCTCATGTCTATGCGAATGAGCGCGTTTTCATCATTAAACATAAAGTCCGCAAGCGAGCGCGCAAGCTCTGTCTTTCCCACGCCGGTGGGGCCGATAAAGAGAAATGACCCAATGGGCTGTTGCGTGTCAGAAAGTCCCGCGCGAGAACGGCGAAGCGCGTTTGCCACCGCATGGACCGCTTCTTTTTGTCCGATCACGCGGCGGGAGATCATCTCTTCCGCGTGCGTAAGTTTTTCCGCCTCACTCTGAAGTATGCGAGATGCCGGAATACCCGTCCATCTGGCAACCACGCCGGCAATATCTTCTTCCGTTACCTCTTCTTTGAGGAAGCGATGTTTTTTTTGAATGTCTGCAAGTTTTGCAAGAATTTTTTTCTGTTCCTTTTCGAGTTCCGGAACCTTGCCATATCGAATCTCCGCGACACGTGAAAGCTCTACTTTGCGCTCTGCGATATCCGCCTCCTGTTTCAGTTTTTCAATCTCCGCGCGAATATTTCTGATAGCGATGATAAGCTCTTTTTCATTTTTCCAGTCGATCTCAAGCCGGTCGGCGTGTTCTTTTATCTCAGAAAGTTCCTTCCCTATTTCTCTGAGCCGGACTTTTGCGTGCTTGTCTGTGTCTTTTTCTTTTTGAAGCGCCTGTTTTTCTATTTCAAGTTTCAGAATTTTTCGTTTAAGTCCATCCAGCTCTACCGGCTGGCTATCTATTTGCAGGCGAACAGCGGATGTCGCCTCATCTATGAGATCTATCGCCTTGTCCGGTAAAAACCGATCGGAAATATACCGGTGCGAAAGATTTGCCGCCTCCACGATAGACGCGTCAGTAATGCGCACGCCATGATGAACCTCGTATTTCTCCTTGATGCCGCGTAAAATGGCAATCGTGTCATCAACAGTGGGCTCTACCACCATCACTGGCTGAAATCTGCGTTCAAACGCCGCATCTCTTTCTATATGTTTTTGATATTCCTTGAGTGTAGTTGCTCCGATAGTACGAAGCTCTCCGCGCGCGAGTGCGGGTTTGAGCATATTAGACGCGTCAATGGCGCCATCCGCGCCGCCCGCACCCATCACCGTATGAAGTTCGTCTATAAAAAGAATTATTTTTCCCGCCGCTTGTTTTATCTCCTTCAGTACCGCTTTAAGCCGATCTTCAAAATCTCCGCGGAATTTTGTGCCCGCCACAAGCGCGCCAAGATCTAATGCGAGAATTTCTTTGTCTTTGAGAAGTTCCGGAACATCACCACTGACAATACGTTGCGCGAGTCCTTCCGCAATGGCGGTCTTTCCTACACCCGCCTCGCCGATAAGGACGGGATTGTTTTTTGTCCGGCGTGAGAGTACCTGAATGACGCGGCGAATCTCCTCATCACGTCCTATAACCGGATCAAGTTTTTCCTGCCGCGCCTGATCTGTAATGTTTACCGCGTATTTCGCGAGCGCTTGATATTTACTCTCCGGATCCGGGTCCGTGATGCGATGAGCACCGCGAAGCTGTGCAAGAATCTGCAAGACGGTTTCGTATTGCACATTAAATTCTTTAAGAATGATATGCGCGCTGGACGGTACTTGGATGAGCGCTAAAAAGAGATGTTCGGTACTGATATATTCGTCGCCGATGTTTTTTGCTTCGCGTTCTGACTGATTGAAGACCTGTGCCATTTCTTTTGAAATAAACATCTGTCCTGCAGCGGTATTGTCTGTAATATGCGGCAGGAATTGTAGGCCCTGTCCGATACGATCTTCAAGTGCCGGTAGTGGGATTTCAAGTTTTTGTAAAATACTCCCAACAATTCCTTCAGGTTGTTTGACGAGCGTAAGGAGAACGTGCAGAGGTGTGAGTTCTTGGTGACTATATTCTCCGGCAAGGTTTTGCGCGCGTTGGAGCGCTTCTTGCGCTTTGGTAGTAAAGTTATTTTGCATCATATGGTTTGGTAAAATAGTGTTAGCACTCACCATGTTTGACTGCTAAGTATCATACCGCAGAAAGGAGATATTGTCAAGACTTTATTTTTTCACTCTATCTGCTAAGATTGGGGTTAGAAGAATGTTTATATATGATACAAAATACACTACTCGGCGTACCCATAGAAATCTTATCAAAACAAGATATTTTTAAGCTATGCAGGGGATGGTTGAGTGGAGATGCTGGTAACCGCCGTTTTCGCCAAATAGTTACCGTGAATCCAGAGTTCCTTATGGAGGCGCGGAAGAATACGGAATTTTTACATGTACTTCAAGATGCGGATCTTCGTATTGCGGATGGGTTTGGGCTTGTCTGTGCGTCTGTGTTTTTATATGGCTTCAAAAGAAAGTTTTTGAGAATGACCGGCGTGGAGCTTACGAATATACTCGCACAGCTTTGCGCGGAGATGGGGAAAAAAATATATCTCATTGGTGCTGATTCTGGCATTGCAGAAAAAGCGGCACAGGTTTTACGAAAGAAATTTCCATCACTTACCATTGCCGGCGCTGAAGAGGGGATGTCAAAGAAAGCAGAGCAGGGAGGGGCACATCTCGTTTCCATAGATTCTGGATCCCGGATCAAGTCCGGGATGACAGATGA
>JACPMJ010000026.1:0-7834 GCA_016186045.1 Candidatus Uhrbacteria bacterium
CGGTGTCACTGGTGCGGCGAATGGCTTCATTACGGGAAGCGCCGTGGGCGATGTTGTACTTAGAATACAGAGTCAAAAACTCCTCATATCGACTGATGGTGGCACGACCGCGAATCTTATCGTCGGAACCACCGGCAACGTGGGCATCGGCGTCACGGCTCCACAGACACTCCTGCATCTCCAAAATACGTCTGCAAAATCCGGCATGATGATTGGAAATAGCGCCTATAGCACAACAACAGACATCGCTATTCTTGGATTGAATTACGCCGCCAATGACTGGGCCGCCACATCTAGCGCGAGCGATCTTATTCTCATGTCAAAGGCGGGGCAAAGTCTAGGATTTGCCGTGTCAAATCTCTCTACCACCGCGCAAGTTGTCGCTATGACCCTTACCTCAAACGCGCATATTGAGTATTCCGCAACCACGACGCCGACGATTTCCGACTGTGGAACGAGCGCGACAATCACCGGAACAGACATGGGGGGGAGAATTGTCATTGGAACGACTCCCGGCACCTGTACCGTTACCTTTAAAAATTCATGGACAAACGCCCCTCTCTGCTGGGCAAATAACGAGACTACGGCGAATCTCGCCCGTGCATCCGCATCCGCAACTGTACTTACTATTGCAGGAACTCTTACCGCAAGCGACAACGTCACCTACGGCTGTGTCGGTTGGAAATAATTGACATTTTATTTTATCATGTTATACTAAGATAGTACTTTACTATAACATGCAATTTTATGTATAAAAGACTTCAGTCCTTTAAGGGATTACTCACGGAAAGCTGTTTTTTTTGGGGACCCAGACAAAGCGGAAAAAGCACGTTATTAAAAGCTCTTTTCCCTCATGCTCCCTACTATGATCTTCTCTTATCTGATGAATTTGAACGCTTAAACCGCAGGCCCGCACTTCTACGAGAAGAGCTTATGGGCCATTTACCTGCTGGGCCTGTTATTATTGATGAGGTGCAAAAAATTCCTCGCCTTCTTGATGAGATTCAATGGCTTATTGTAAATAAAAACATTCAGTTTATTCTTTGCGGTTCCAGTGCGCGGAAATTAAAACGCGGAAGCGGAAATCTCCTTGGAGGACGAGCACTTCGCTATGAACTCTTTCCTCTTGTATCTCAAGAAATTCCAGAATTTAATCTTCTGCGCGCACTCAATCACGGCCTTCTCCCGCGGCATTATGAACATGACAGCCCCGAACGCTTGTTTCGCGCGTATATCGGAGATTATCTTAAGGAAGAAATCGCCGCGGAAGCTCTTACGCGAAACGTACCTACATTTGCAAAATTTCTTGAAACGGCGGCATTTAGCAACGGGGAGGTGGTAAATTACACTAATATCGCTCGAGAATGCGGGATAAGCAGTCCAACGGTAAAGGAATATTTTCAGATACTTGTCGATACGCTTCTTGCTCGATTTGTACCCGTATTCCAAAAAAATGCAAAGAGGCGCGTTACGCAAGCGCCAAAATTTTATTTCTTTGACATTGGACTGGCAAACGCACTTCTTCGACGCGGTGTTATCGCCCCCGGCAGTGAGATATTCGGCAGAGCATTTGAACAATTTATTTTTCAAGAATTAGTTGCGCATAGTCACTATTCCGGATTGGAGTATTCCGTTTCATACTGGAGAACAACATCGGGCTTTGAAGTGGATTTTATTCTTGGAGATAGGGAAATTGCGCTTGAGATAAAAGGAGTGCCTGAAGTCCATATTCATCACCTCAAAGGAATACGGGCATTCCGAGAAGAGTACAAACCGAAAAAAACAATCATCGTATCGCTTGATAAAAATCAACGGATTGTCGATGGCATACAGATATTGCCATGGGAGCTATTTCTTCACGATCTCTGGTCTGGATTAATTATTTCTTGAGTACATTTTCCAAAAGTGAAGGAAAAAGGCGAATAAGCTTTACATTATTTGAGTCAATAAGAAATTGTAAATAAGCCAAAAAATCCGGATGACACAAGGTTTATCCAATATGATTATCTTGCGCCTATGGTAGTAAAAGTCATTCAAGAACAGGAGATAAAGATTTATCTGGGAGAAAAGAAAGATTCCGCGCAAGACGCAAAAATCAAAGCGTTGGAAGATAAAGTAGACGCGCTCATCGAAAAGCTCTCCAAAAAACAGTAAATCTATACTTTAAAATAGCCACTCCATTCATCTTGCAACATATACACTGGAAGTAAGAGCATGTACCACTTCCAGTATACTCCTTGACATATCGTGTTTTATATGATACGCTATAATTAACAGTATTGTTACTATTCATACATTGTCCATATGACAGCGGATGAACTTAATAGATTCGTGAGAGAGCTCGGGATTTCAAAAGACCAGATTCTTCGCGAAGAAGCAGAGATGTTTTTTCTCAATGAATTGGCACGACACAGCATAGGCGCGCGGGTGCTTTTTTATGGAGGAACCGCGCTTCGCTTGGCGTATGGTTCGCCGCGTTTTTCCGAAGACATTGACCTTTTACGCGTGAAATCCGTACGTTTTTCAAGTTTCATGAAGCTTATACAAAACATTGAAAAAAAATACCCACATTGGAGACTCATGGATATCAAAGATAAACGCAAAACATTTTTTGCGCTCTTTGTCATTTCCGATGAAAAACTCAAACATCATTTCTCACTGAAAATTGAACTGCACAAGCCTATGGCAAAAACACATATCTCCGCGCATCTTGCTCTCCTGAAAAGCGCGGTGAGCGTGGCAGAGCCATTACTGCTCGTACCATCGCTTATTGATCTTAAAAAACTCAAAGAAAGCGCGCTCAAAGATCGGCAAAAGGCGCGCGATATATTTGACCTCTGGTATATTTCCCAAAGCCTGCGAATTCCGTTTTCTTTACCGTCGAACGATACACGCTACTCTCGCCGTGAGTTTGAAAACGAACTGCGCGTATTCCTGCCGCGAACGTATTATAAAATAATTGGCGATCTCTATGAGCGCATTACTCAAAAGAATTAATGCGATCCCAAAATCAACATTCACTTTTTCCGACATTCGAAAGATTGCGGAGATGAATGATGAAAGTTTGCGGGTGAGCATGAACCGCTTAGTAAACAGCGGACGCGTTTTGAGAATCATCCGAGGTGTCTATGCGCATGATTTGGCGCACATAGATTGGGAGCATCTTGCGCAGGAGCTCTATGCGCCAAGTTATCTTTCATTTGAATCGGTACTCGGCAGAGTAGGCATATTGAGCCAAAAACCCTACGCACTGACGCTCGCAACAACGAAACGCACAAGGACCATAGAAGCGCATACGATGACAATACGCTATCATCACATCCAGCCCCGTCTGTACTGGGGATATACAAGAGAACATACTGTTTTTATTGCCGAACCGGAGAAAGCGTTTCTGGATCTCGCGTATCTTTCATTGAAAGGGTATGCAACGTATGACCCAAGCGAGATGGATCTTACTGTGCTTGACTCCGCAAAGATATTACGATATCTTAAAAAATTTAATTGTGTTCAATTAAGTAAACGCATAACCCCCTTGTTTTGACATTATGATCTCTCCATATCGTATTATTTCCCAAAGAGTACTATTATTAGTATCTTTTGGAAATAATAAACGTATTAATTATCTTTTTTGAGTACATTTTCCGCAAGCGAAGGAAGAAGGCGAATAAGTTTTACATTGTTTGGGTCAAGAAGAAATGGGAGAATATCGCGTTCATACCCTGCAATCTGCGATGCATGAGACCTATACAACTCCTGAATCCATTCAAGGACTTGAAGTACAGAACCAATACCTATCACGGATAATGTTCCTTCATCAGGAGTAACACGCCGAGAAAAAAACCACGCAAGATCATAGAGATCGCGCGCCTGCAATCGCTTTCTATGTATAAGCGCATACACCTTGCGCGCGCAGAGAACTGAAAGCGGGAGCGTAATAATTTGTTCGGCAAAACCGAAACGGTTCAGAATACGTATTTCAGTCTCCCTCGCCTCCTGATAAGTAAAATCTATTTTGATTTTAAGAGTTTCGGTGGTGTGTCCCGAAAGTTCATACAAATGTAAAAGTTTCGAAAAAACAAAGGTGCCACCGCGCTCTGTCTGTGTGTTTTTTTTACGAAATACCACATCATATCCTCTGCGCTGAAGCGTTGACGCAAGATATTGGAAGGGGATTGCTGTTTTCTTTTTTTGCGTTAAAAAACAATCAAAATCAAGGTCTTCGGAAAAACGATCCAAGTCAAAAAGTAAACGAAGGCTTGTTCCACCGATACAAGCAAGATTCTTTGAGTCTGGATGTTCAAACAAAAGCGTAAGGAGCTCACATTGGAGATATTCGCGTAAAATTGCGCGTTCGTGGCCTTGCGGCATCCCATGGGCATATGCCTCTTTTATGATAGCAGAATATTGTGACGGGGTAAGCATACTGAAATATTATGAATAATGCTTCTTCATATATTGAGCAAATTTAGTAACTTGCGTACTGGCAAATAGCTCTGTGTATGCATAAAAATTCTTCCATGAAAAGTTAACGGGGATATCTATGCGAAGTTCATTACAATACGCGGCTATGTCGCGTTCAAAGCGATGAAACCAAAATAGATCAAGGAGTGCCTTTTCCGGATGAGCAATTTTTACGCTATAAGACGCATATCTTTCTACACTAAAACCGAATAAAAGCGGCGGTTTTATATGGCGGAATACAAATGAGCCGCCAACTGACGGATGATAACGAGCAGTGATAGCAGGTGTCACCGAGGTAGTCGCAAATGGAATTTCAGGGATCATTCCCGCACGATGCAATACCGTTTCCACGCTTATGATTGCGGACGGATCAAGCCGCGAGGCGATAACAAATGAGTCGGGATACGGCTCTCTATTTAAGAGATAGAGGCCTCGGCGCAGGCGAACGAGCAGTCCCGACGCGGTATATCGCGTAAGATTCAGAAGTATCGCCTTCCGCCGTGCAGACGGAAACCACTTTACACAGTCCTGAACCGTAAAAATAGGCCAGGTTCTCGCATACTCGTTTAATTGAAGAAATGTCATATATTTCTTTAAATTATCATTTTTGATAATCTAAAGAAACTATACCATATTCCGCTTTCGCTGTCAACTTATTCACTCTATCGCATACCTTACAAAAATAACTTCCTGTGGTATAATAGAGTTATATTAATTAACGTTTTCTTTTTTATGTTTATAGATGATCTCAAGATAAAAAAACCGCTCAAAAAACGCATCGCAAAAACAGAGTCCATCGTTCAGCAGGTAGTGGAGACCGTCCAGCAGGTAATCCATCCATCATTTCTGGAAAATCCTGAAAAAAAGAAGAAATTAGAGCTCCTTGAAAAAATCTTTGAATGGTCGCTGTATGGCCTGATATTTCTTGTACCGATTTTTTTCCTCCCCCTCACGAGCGATATACTGGAGCTCAATAAGCAGATGCTGATATTTCTTGCCACACTTTTGTTTGCCGTGCTCTATATTTTGAAAAGCATCTTGGCAGAAAAAATACAGATCAAATATTCGCCAGTGTACGCGGGATTTGGCGGACTCCTTGCGGCATGGCTTATCGCGAGTGTCTTCTCTGTATATTCCTATACCAGCATCCTTGGTTTGGATAAACAAGCATTTATCAGCTTTTCCACACTTCTTTCGCTCGGCATACTTGCATTCGTCGTAGTGAATAATTTTTCCGCAAGCCATGTTCCAAAGATGCTCTTGTCATTTCTCGCCTCCATGACGCTTGTCATCGCCATTGGTCTTCTCCAGATATTCGGCATCTTTATCTTGCCATTTGCGCTTACCAAAACAAACGCATTCAACACTATCGGACTCGTTGATATGTGGGGCACACTTATCGTTATTTCCCTTCTTCTCTCTCTCACGCTTATCATTCGTGGTTCGTTGGTACAGGAAACATATGCCAGAACCCTTTCCGTACTTTTGTCACTTTTCACCAGCCTCTGCCTTATCGCTCTCATCATCGTAGGGGACAGGGGTCTTTGGATATCGCTTCTTATTGGCCTTGCGCTTATCCTCTCTGTGCTGTATCTCCGGCTTCCTCAAGACCAAAAAATTCCATGGCTTGTTTTACCAAGTTTTGTCGCAGTCTTTTCCCTGACTATGATATTTTTTAATCCGCGGGTGGTTCAGCTTCCATTTTCCGCTCAACCATCTTTTGCCACAAGTATTGGTATTACGTTTAAAACACTCGTTGATAGCCCGCTTGCCGGGTATGGTCCGGGAAATTATATCACCAGCTA
This sequence comes from Candidatus Uhrbacteria bacterium, assembly GCA_016186045.1. Taxonomy (GTDB): domain Bacteria; phylum Patescibacteriota; class Patescibacteriia; order JACQRZ01; family JACQRZ01; genus JACPMJ01. The sequence continues at coordinate 6,267 of JACPMJ010000026.1, forward strand.
CACAAAATTTCGGCCAAAGGAAATAAACAAAGCAAATATACTTCAGCTTTGGACCGTGCGCTTTGACCAGTCCGGTTCTGCCATCCTTACGGCAATCGCGGAAACCGGCATACTCGGACTCTTTGGCATGCTTACCACCGCCATTCTTCTCGGGTTTCTTCTCTTTCGGGAACTTTCCGAGAAAAAAATGGATGAAAACTATCTCTTGTTTCTTGGCATGAGCTCTGCGATCCTTACTCTGACTATTCTTGGACTCTTCAAAACGGCAAATATATCCATCATATTCAGCGCATGGCTTCTGATAGTATGTATCCTGCTTTTTACCGCGAAATCATTGAAAATTATCAAGGCAAGCCATTCGAATCGTTTTCTTATCCTCTCATCGCTCTCCCTGTATGCCATTATTGCGATTGGACTTGTCACTGGATTCCTTACTGTCAAGCGATATATTGCGGACATGCGCATGACGCAAGGACTTGTGCTTGACCAAAAACTTTCCGCGCTTACACGGGCAGGAAAAGACATTCCACTTCCGGATGTTGACAAACTTATCAAAAAATTCAGCTCTGCGGCCGCTATAGACAGCGAAAATCATGGATATCCGCGCCTCGTCAGTCAGGCGCTTCTCTATAAACTTTCCGCACTCGCAAAAGATACCGCACATGCCCAACAAAACATTCTCACTCTTCAGTCTTCCGCGTCATCCGCAATTGATGCGGCAAAACGCGCAGTAACATTGAACCCAAGCGATGTCAGAAATGTCCAGAATCTAGCAGTCACGTATCAAGCAATCGCGCCCTACGCGGATGGAGTAGATGTATTCATTATTGAATCGTATAAAAAAGCAATTACGCTTGACCCGGTAAATCCGCTTATTCTGGTTGAGTTCGCAAAAACGCGCCTTGACTCTGCCGCATTCCATACCGCAAAGGCAAATCAAACAAAAGATGAGTCTGTAAAATCAAATGAACAGAGTGCCGCGCAAACAGCGCTTACTGACGCGGAAAAAAATCTGAAAGACGCCATTGCGCTGAAATCTGATTATCCTGATGCGTATCTCTATCTTGGCATTGCCTACATGCAGATGAACAATAAGAGTGATGCATTGCAAAATTTTGATCGTGCAAAAGACGTAAATCTTAAGCTTGCGCAAATCCAGTCTGCAAACGAGACACTCTTTTATCTCCTGGGACTTGGATATGCCGGTCTTGATCAAAAGGATGCGGCGGAAGAGTCATTTAGGTATGCTATTGCGCTCAAACCTGATTACCAGCTTGCGCGCTGGCAGTATGGACTCCTTCTTGCGGGTATGGAGGGAAGAAAAGAAGATGGCGTTGCGATGCTGGAGACTATCTTGACCTATGACCCGAATAATAAAATTGTTATAGACAAAATTCATGAGCTTCGCACGGGAAAAACAGCTACGGAAACAGCTCCCGTGAGCGCGCCAGAACCGGTAGTACAGACCGAGTCAACGCCTGTACAAACACAGCCAGAACCGGAAACACAGCCACAATCTGTTGCGCCAGAGACACCTACAGAGACCGCTCCCGCTCCGGAAGTGAAAG
>JACPMJ010000026.1:7854-13783 GCA_016186045.1 Candidatus Uhrbacteria bacterium
AAACGATTCATAAAAACAGAGCCTCTCGGCTCTGTTTTTGATATATTTCTTTATAGCGTGGTCATAGTTTATAGGCTCTACCCTTTGTAGATGCAGAATTGTTGCATATCCAGACTCCTAGGAGTCCAGAATGTGGTTGAACTTATTCAATAAAACTAAAATTTTCTATTCGGGGAGTAGAGGAATCGGACCTCTGCCAACGGTTTTGGAGACCGTCGTTCTACCATTAAACTAACCCCCCATATATATATGAAAACTCTATCAGAAAGGTGTCTCTTTTGCAATTCACCTACTATTCTGCGCCGCATTGAACACATTTTTCATAAGGAGCGCTACCGTAAGCGGCCCCACACCTCCCGGAACCGGTGTCATTGCGCTCGCCTTTTTTGAGACGGTCTTAAAATCCACATCACCTACTACGCGGCCGTTTTCTTCGCTCGTTCCTACGTCTATCACTGTCGCTCCTTTTTTTATCATCTCGCCTGTGATACAACGCGGTTTGCCTATGGCGGCTATCACGATATCTGCACGTCGTACTATCTCTAAAAAATCTTTCGCCTCACTATTTGTTTGTAAAACATTTCCGCCATACATACGGCAAAGCGCCGCAATCTGTCTGCCAAAAAACCCGCGAGCAACCACCGCAATAGGAGTATTTCGTATTTTCTTTTTTGAAAACTGTATGAGCCGTATCACGGACTCCGCCGTTGGCGGCGCATATTGGAGCTTTTTTCCTGAAAAAAGACGCGCGAGATTATATGGATGCAGACAATCAATGTCTTTTTTTACATCAAGCTGTTTCAGTATCTCGTCAGATGTAAGATGACAGGGAAGTGGAAGTTGGACGATACCACCATGAATATTTTTCTGCGCCTGCAATTTTTCAAGCGCCGCGATGACTTTTTTTTGCGACGCTCTTTTTGAGAGAACGACAACCTCGCAAAAAAATCCAAGCTCCTGCGCTTTTTTCTTTTTCAGAGAAACATACAGCTTTGATGCTGGATCATCGCCGACCAATAAAATTCCAAGTCCCGGTAAAATGCCCGTTTTTTTAATAAAAATACTCGTCTCTTTTTTGAGTTTTTTTTCACTTACTCTCGCCAGTTTTTTCCCGTCAAGGATTTTCATACTATATATGTCTATTTTGAATAATAAAACTTTTCGAGGGCGCTTGTTTGTCGGACCCTTCGAAGCGCGACTGGCGCGAGACGGAGGAAATTTTCAGTAGAAAATTATCCGTGTCCGACAAATAAGTGTCTGAAGAAGTAAGTTTTATTATTCAAAATATCTTCAAAAGCTCGCCCCAATTTTTTCCGGATGAACACTCCACGAGTAGGGGAACGGCGAGCTGTGCCACGCTTTCCATTTCTTTTTTTAATTGCCTTATAACATCTTCTAAAATGTCACCTCGTACCTCAAAAACAAGCTCATCATGCACCTGTAAAATCATGCGTATCGGTTTTTTCTGTATTTCATCTATCCCGCCATTCATTTGCCGTATCACATTTTCAAAAACAGCGATCATCGCAAGCTTCATATAATCCGCGGCGCTTCCTTGTACCGGCATGTTTATCGCCATGCGCTCCGCCGCCGCGCGAATATAGGGAATATGCGAGGTAAGTTCCGGTAAGTACCGCCGCCGCCCCAATAAAGTCTCCGCATATCCATGTTTTTTTCCAAAACGAATCGTCTCATCAAGAAATGCCCGAACATTTGGGTATGCGCGGAAATACCGTTCAATAAAATCCTGCGCCTCTCCGTATGAAATCCCCGCGCTTTCTGATAATCCCTGCGCCCCCATGCCATAGATAACGCCAAAATTAACCTCTTTTGCGGCGCGGCGCATATCCTTAGTCACCTCTTCCAGTGTGATACCATGTATCTCCGCCGCCGTCAGTGCATGAATATCTTTCCCTTGTGTAAATGTCTCTATCATTTTCTCATCCTTTGCAAGAGAGGCGATGATACGAAGCTCAACCTGTGAATAATCTACCGCAAGAAGCGTGTATCCTTTTTCCGCTATAAAACATTTTCGTATCTCCCTGCCAAGCTCGGTGCGAATGGGAATATTCTGGAGATTCGGATTTGATGAAGAGAGGCGCCCCGTGGAGGTAATGGTCTGATTAAAGCTCGTATGCACTCTGCCTGTTTTTTTATCAATCAACAAAGGAAGCGCATCCACATAGGTATTTTGCAGTTTCGCAAGCTCGCGATAGTGCAAAATATATTCAATAATAGGATGAAGCGGCCGCATTTTTTCCAGCTCGGATGCGGCGGTGGAAAGACCTGTCTTTCCTTTGCGAATACGTTTGGGGGAAATTTTTAAGACATCAAATAAAATCTCCTTAAGCTGGAGAGAGGAGGCGATATTAAACTCCTTGCCCGCATATCCGTAAATAATTTGTGTTACCTTATCTATTTCTTTTCCGATATGCGTGGAAAGCTCTGATAAAAAATCCGTATCGAGTTTTACCCCGTTTTCCTCCATCTCAATAAGCGTCTTAATGAGGGGGATTTCTATATTCTGTAAAAGTTTTTGTTGTTTTGTCTTTACTAGTTCCTCTAATTGTTTTTGATAGAGTCGCCAAATAAGCCCCGTATACTCACATGAATATTCTGCGAGTTCTTGTTCTGTAAGCTCGCTCAATAATCTGTCTTTCCCTTTCTCGTTTTTCAACGCGCCGCGATGAACACACTGATACCCAAATTCAGAAAATGCGAGTGAGTCTATCGCATATTCTCGCGCACCGGGATTCAGAAGATATGCGGCAAGTAACGTATCAAAATCAATGCCGTTCAGATGTATGTTTTCGCTCGCAAGAACGATACTGTCATACTTGCAATTATGCCCTATTTTTTGTATGCTTTCGTTTTCACATATTGCGGCGAACTGTTTTTTCCAAGAAACCGCTTCTTTTTTCCATGGAATAAAATACGCGGATTTCTCATCTTCACTCCATATACTCACTCCAAGCAGTTTCGCATGTCGCGCGTCATCACTGCTCCCTTCTATGGTATATGCACATTCTTTTTGTTTTGAAATTTTTTCCAAGAAATCTTGGATCTCCTTATCCTCCACAAGTATCCGACATGTGTTCTGCTCTTCTTTTTTTGTTGCTCCTGTTTCTGTATCATCGCTTTTTTTTGGTACATCAAAAAGAGACTGTTGCGGCGCGCCAAAGAGGTCTTTTAAGCGAGGAATAAGGGATTTAAACTCAAGTTCTTGAAATATGTTCGTCACGGCAGAACGATCGCGTATGTGTAATGCGCATGCATCCAAGTCCCACTCAATCGGCACATCACGCACCACGGTGCACAGACGATATCCAAGCTCTGCACCTGCTTTTTGGTCTTTGAGCTTCTTAAATACCGCTTCTTTTATTTTTTTTTGCTCGCTATTCTCTTTTTCCGAAGTTGCGTCAATGTATGTATATACTTTTTTCAGAGAGCCGAATGTTTTAATAAGCTCGCACGCGATCTTTTCACCGATTCCCTTGATGCCGGGAATGTTATCCGACTCATCTCCGCGCAACGCCTTGTAATCAACCATCTGATCCGGGTTCAGTCCGCAAAACCGCTCACGCACCGCAGACGGATCATACAGCGCCGTTTCTGAAATACCTTTTTTTGGTGTCATGATCTTTGTATGTCCGTCCACAAGCTGTAAAAGATCCAAATCTCCACTCATGATAATTTTTTCAATGCCGGGGTGAGTCTTACGCACCTCTTCACACAGTGTCGCGATAATATCGTCCGCCTCAAATCCGTCTTTTTCAAAAACAGGAATATCAAACGCCGCCAAAAGCTCTTTCACTCGCGGGAATTGTTCATAGAATTCATCCGGTTGTTTTACTCGCTTCGCTTTATACTCCGCATATTCCGTATGCCGAAATGTAGGCGCCTTACGATCAAATGTGACCGCGATAAAATCGGGTTGTATATCTTTCAACGCCTTCAGAAGTAGTACGGTAAATCCATAGACCGCATTCACGAGCTCTCCCTTTTTTGTCATTAGAGAAGGCGGAATGGCATGCCATGCGCGATGAAGAAGGGAGTTGCCATCTATGATGAGAAATTTTCCTGTATGAACCATATGAATAAGAAGCGCCTTCAAGGCGTTTCTTTTAGATATCTTTGGAGGCCATGACGGGATTCGCACCCGTGAATAGCGGTTTTGCAGACCGCCGTGTTAGACTACTTCACCACATGGCCATAAAATATTACTCAAAAAACCCCTTTTTCATTCATCACTATACCATAGGGATTTCCAGTAATCAATGGTATGAGGAGAAAATAAAAATACCCGCGAGAAGTGCGGATATATTTAGAGATTACAGAAAATCTTTTAGAAATTTCGCGCGAGTAGTTCTTGTACCACCTGCACCTTTACCTTTTTCACGCCAAACTGGCGCGCTTTGTGTGTCGTCTTCATCCAAAAATCAATTCTTTTGGCATGACGCTTATGCATCCTATCCTGGACCGTGAAAATCTTATCGCCGTAGACTTCTGGAAATTTTACTTTTGTGCCAAAGGGAAGGAAGTTTGCGGCAATGACATTCTCTTGGTTTGCCTTACACACATTAAATCCATTTGCTGTGGTACAGGGAGTACTATCTGTTTGCGCCGCGGTACTTGAATAAGCTGTTGCAGTAATAGTAAACTCTTTTGTGATAATATGTTCCCTTTCCTTTTCGATGCATGGAGTGATTTGTTTCTTTGGTATTTCACGACATTCTTGAATGTCCTCATTTTTTTTCTCATCTTCCTCTCGCTCATCATTCGCATCCTGTGCCAATATGTCAATATCATCAAATGAGGAGAACGCCCGTCCTAGTCCGAGTATGTCTGTCCGCGGTAGTGCAAATACCTCTTTTTCTGAAAGAGGGGAGATGGTTTCAATTGTTTGCGGTGTGCTCTGGACACTCTGTCCAAAAACAGGATCAGCTCCAAGAGACATATTCACAAGAGAAAAAATACTGACTGCCGCTACTATCCTTCGTATACTACACCAGTCCACATACTCCTTTGACGCCTTTAGCCGTGCATGGGGAAAATCCGCCAAAAAGCTTACAAATAAAAAAATATTCTGATTCGACTCAAAATACCATCCCTCATAATAGGATGGTCATAATAATAGCACGGTAAGCAGTTTTTGTCAAGTGTTTTAGGGTGTTTTCTGCTAAAATAGAAGAAAAAAAGAGACTTGCCGCTTAACAATCAAGTCTCGATACTCTTACTCCTGCTCTTTCTTTGACTTTCGCCCTCGCGTATGGAGAAGACGCGGCGGCGTAGAGAAAACATGTTCCCATGCTTCTATTTTCGCCATCTTCCTAGTTCTTGCAATCATGTGAAAGTACCCTTGACATGAATCACAAAGAGCTTTTCCTTCGTAATGGATCTTCGGAACGATGTACACACCGCACCACGGCATAGAACACTGCTCAATTGCGTTTGGCGCAATCACTTCTCCATGCAAAGCCTTCTCTGCCCATTGTTGCCAAGAAAGGATTTTCTCGGGATACCGCGCGCGCATTCCGCGGATAAGATAGAGGCGACATTTGCCACACACATACCGAACTCCATCAAGCATACCATCAATGTTTGGCGCAAAAGACGCCTCGCACCATGGCATACAGCAAGTGACAGGTTCCGGAACTGGCGGCCGCGGCTTGCGCCATCCCTTGGGTTGATACTGTTTGAGCGCAGTTTCCAGTGTAATTCTTTTCTCTTGCTTGTACTTATGTACGGCCTGGAAACACGGATTGCATACCCAAACACTGGAAACATGCCGTACTTTCATACCTTTCTTGTATTGCGTAGTACAGCCCCTTCGTCCACATTGCGCCCCCTCAATAACGGGAACGATTTGTGCGGGCGGTTCAATAGAAGGAATACGTATGGCCATTTCCTTGGAATCAATACCTAATTG
>JACPMJ010000025.1 GCA_016186045.1 Candidatus Uhrbacteria bacterium
AGGAGCGCCAAACTGCCGGTGATACCCAATATCCACTGGGCGATTTGGACAAAAAGATAGAGAAATCCGCTCAAGCTAATAACATCTGCTCCGGTGCATCCTGCAAGCTCACCCATGAAATCTGCATGGGCTGACACAGGAAAAAGGAACACGCCAAAGACCGCGACGATGACTATATTTTTAATAGAGCATTTGGTCATATCCCGCGCTTATGCGTTCTCGAGTTTTTTTTAAAATAGCGCCCAACTGACCTCGCTCGTCTTCTCCTGTTTTTGCGTTCAGCAGGCCATCTGAAATCATATCAACAAACGCGCGTTCCATCAAACGCGGATTTTTCCCCTGATACCAGCTTTTTGCAAATAAAAGTTGGGACGCGAACGGCTCAAGATCCTCGTCTCTTTTTTGTGTCTCAACAAGCGCGCGCAAGGCGGTGGGCTTGCGTGTGCGCTTCAGATACCCTTCCGCCTGATCTTTTTGCGTTGCAAACCGCAGAAAATCCCATGTATATTGCGGATAGCGCGTCTTTTTTGAGACTGTTTCAACCCAATAATTCGCAAACGTCGCTTGCGGATTCGGGTACCCTATCTGTGGCACTGGCACCACGCCGTACCGCAGACGCGGCGCTTTTTGCTTTAACAATTGGTCATGATATGAATACCCAAAGAAAAACGCGGTTCTTCCTTGAGAAAACGCCTCAAAACTATCCCCTCCTTCATCATCCCAGGTATAATATTCCTTGCCAGGCGAGGCAAAATCCGTATAGTACTGCAAAGCGTTTAGGGCGGGACTGCCATCTTCCGAGACTTGGATACCCCCTACCGCGGCCCGGTCAAATACCACAGCTCCATTCTGCGTCATTTCCGCGCCATTCTGCATCATGAGCATGGAAATGACATCTGATGCGCGCTGAATGCTTTTCCCACCCCCAAATGCCGCTCCGGACTGGAGAATTTTTTGCGTCTCCTCATCAATTTTTGTAATTTTCTTTACCGCTTCTTCAAACTCTGTCCATGTGGTAGGCGGCGAATCTATACTTTCATTATTTAATAAATCCCTGTTAAAAAACAAGGCGAGCACATCCATGGAATACGGCAGACCCAAAATCACATCACCTTTCACGTCCCGCCGAGTGACATCATGCGTCACGGCTTCCAAAAAAAGTGTCTGAATCTGCTTGGCAGTATATCCTTCCTGTGTTCCTGCACTTTGCGCAGGCGGCTCATCTTCTTTTGTCCTTTTCACATATCCCACTTTCATGACGCGCGGCATGGGAAGAATTTTTGTCTCATATCTCCCTATCCATGAATTCGGAAGTGAAAACATATCCGGTCCGCGGTCTTCCGCAAGCGCGTCCAAGAGTTGCTGTTCATACTCCTCGTATCGAAACGTGCGAAAATTTATGGCAACATTTTTATGGATGTTGTTATACGCGGCTGATATTTCAGCCAAAGAATCGCTCGGGTCGTACACGCGCCAATATTCCAGCGTAACCGGAGCAAAAAGCGCCGCATCTCCCGACGGCCCCAGCAGGGTACAGGAAAGCCCTGTGGTTGAAAGAAATAATATGAGAAGAAAAAATGTTCCAATGCGACGAAGTATCATATGCGATTAAAGAAAAAGAAATCCTATGGTAAGGCCGACAAACGCGCCAAATGTGAGAAACGGCATTGCCGGCAATGGCCTGCGATATGTGACAAGCAGACTATGGTTCAGAAAAACACCTATGAGCGTGCCGCATACTATCCACCATGCAAGACTGGGCCGGATAAGATACGCACTGCTTGTAAGTAACATGGGCACTATCACATCCCCTCCTCCCACCACCAGAAATCCTGTGCCCGGCTGTACTGTGGAAAGACTGTTTTTGAACTCTTGCCATTTTTCCGGAATGATCAGGGCGAAACTTGCCTGATGGCGAATCATCTCCTTTGCAAGCGTGATCATGTGCCGCGTCACAAATACCGCGATAATATCATACACGGACAAAATAATCAAGATAAGCGCCGCAGTCTGCCAACTGAATTGCAATCCAAACATGGGGCCAATGCCAGCCGCGGCAATAACCACGACAATATCATGCACCCAGACAAGCGGCAGGAGAAAAAGCCCTATGATAAACACGAGTGCGATCACCATACTTAAACTCTGAGGGAACACGATCTCAAATACTTTTGATAATCCCACGAAAAGGACGATCGCGAACAAACTCCGATACAGGAACCGACCGCGCCGATATTCCAAAAGTAAAAGTACAAAGATCGTAGCCGCAAAAAAGAAAATAAGGAATGAAATAAGGCTCGCGCCTTGTCCGGCAATGGGTAAAAATGGCGCAGGCATGTCTTTTTGCTCTCGCGCCACTACCAATGCCAATCCTTGCGCAAGCGCATACACGGCTACGGTATGGTAAAAAAGTTTCCAATGCATGGGGAAAAATAAAACAGTCTCGCTCCTTGTGTTTAGTATAGCAGAAAATACGATGCCGGTGAAATAGCTATTCCTTGCACTCTCCTACGTTTGTCCATCCCGAAGCGCAGGAATCACCAGTAACTTTTTTATCCACTACTGTCCCGCAGGACTGTACCGTCCCTCCCTTACAAAATCTCTCACAAAGAATAATCGTGCTTGCAGCTTCCAACCCTCCTTTCTCCCCAAGACAATTTGAAAGCGACGTTATATTAGAGAGGATGCGTTCATTCTTCCTCCCCCATCCCAAAAGTCCGTCTTTATCCGCTCTAAAACTGCAACACGCACCCTGTATCTGATCATTATTTTGATTACCGCATTTTTTTACGCATGACCCGCTTGACATATCACATTGGCATATGCCGCTTTGACATTCCTTTTGCCCGTTTCCTGCGTCTTCTGATTTTATTTCACACCTCTCTCCATCAGGTTTCTTTGTTTTGCATTTTTTCTCACCATGATCACAATAGAGTCCGACTCCCTCGCACTCAGAATCAAGATACACTTTATTAAGCCCGTCTTGCGTGACACATGAGCTTCCTGCTGTAGCCTCTGAAACGGTAATTTCACAACAACAGCTTCCATCCCGACTGGAAAAATGTTCGGATTTCCAATTTTTACTTTTTGATTTTGCATATGCGGTACATACGTCGCCGCATCCTTTTTTATTTGCGGGATTTTGAGCCTCTTGTTCTCCGCTCTTGCACTCTAATCCTTTACATCGTATTGCCCATGCTTTATATCCCTCACTATACTCTGTCTGAAAATCAGCGCCTTCTTCCATTTTGCTATCGCCATTTGAATCAGGACATTTTTTCTTTGCATTTTCTGCCGCTTCCTCTTTGGTCGCAGAAAGATCTCCCTGCCGATACAATGACTGTTCATATGAAGACGGCGTAGCAGGCGCAGGCGGCGCTTCTTCCTTACGACCAAGCGTAGTGGTACGCGCGGGCTCGCACAGTGATCCGTTAAACGTATAGGTGCCACTGCTCCATCCGCCTACATTTGGCGCGATTGTTTGCATGATAAAACCAATAAGCATCCAGCTTCCAAATACGATCGCCATGCCAAAGAGCGCGTTCGTAAGCGTCGCTTTGCCCATATCCACCATTTTTTTGCTTCCTCCGGAGATCAGCCAGACAAACCCTCCTATCACAAACATAAGGAGCGCCAAACTGCCGGTGATACCCAATATCCACTGGGCGATTTGGACAAAAAGATAGAGAAACCCGCTCAAGCTAATAACATCTGCCCCGGTGCATCCTGCAAGCTCACCCATGAAATCTGCATGGGCTGACACAGGAAAAAGGAACATGCTAAAGACCGTGACGATGACTATATTTTTAATAGAGCATTTGGTCATGTATATGTATGTTTATATCTTAGTCTTCATCGTCAAAATCCGCTTTGTTTCTTTTTTATAAAGCTCAACCTGCGGCTGGTTAAATGCGTTTACCCCAAAGAGCGCGCCCAGATATATCATCTCAAGCATCTTCCACTGAAAATACATGCCTATGGATTGCTCGGATATGTCCGGCAAAAGCACGGTCATGTATGGCAAGAATTGTTTTTTATACGCCGCCTGCACGCCTTGAAAAATGGCGGACATCGCCTGTTGCGCCGATACTCCTCGCAATTCCGGAATAAGATTTGGGAAGAGTCGCTGGTTGTCATTCCGAGTGGGTCCGCCAGCTGGCGGAGAGGAATCCCGAATTTTTACTGTCATTCCAGACTTGATCACTCTGGATCCTCGGGTCAAGCCCGAGGATGACATTGCGAGATCTCTTATTCCATTTAAAGTGACAATATCCGTATAGACGAATGTTGTCACTTTATCGCGCGGCCCGCCCAGATAGAGCTGGCCTACGGAATGCAAGTCCACAGAGCCCAAAGAAATAGTTGGGGTGATGCCTGCGCGCGCGCCATTTTTTGCTTCTTTCCCAATGCTTTCTCCCAGAAGTTGGCGATACCACCTTCCTACTGACTCCAGCTCCGGATGGAAAAAGAAATTGTCGTTGATATCTTTTGTTTTTTTCGCATGAGAAAAAAGTATGGCTGCGGATATAAGCCCTATATCATTCTGGATGGATGACCCAAGACATCTGTCCAACACGCCTCGCGCGCCGGCAAGGAGTGATGATATGTCAAATCCTCCTGCCGCAAGCGGAAACAGGCCGACGGAACTGAATACCGAATACCTGCCTCCTACCAGTCCGGGAATAGAGAGACACGCGATATGTTTTCGCATCGACTCTTTCCATAATGAAGAGTCTTCATCTGTGGTTACCACAATCCGTTCATGAATGGCCGGAAACTTCTTTTTCAGCCACGCATACACATATTCCGCGTTGAGTATTGTTTCTGTGGTACCGCCAGACTTGCTGATAATATTGATAAGAATTTCTTCCGGTGAACGGATGGTAGCTAATAGTTTTTGGTATGCCACGAGTATCTCCGGATCCACAGTGTCAAGGAATATCATCTTGGGAAATTTCCCATCTCCGCACACATCGTGATATCCTCTACACGCGTCATACACTGCTTTTGTGCCAAGATTTGATCCGCCAATACCAATGACAAAGATATATTTCAACGCTTTTGTGGCTTTTTGCTGTGCAAGCGCGCGCGATATGCGCGCATGTGATTCATCATAAGGAAGCGTAAGTGAACACTCTGTATCTGCATATGCGTGGGATGTTCGAACTTTTTTCAGATGGTTTCGATACTGGAAAAGTTTTTTCGCGTGTTTCTGTATGTCTTTGTTCGAAAGCCCGCATGTTTGCTTGTAAAAAAAATGCATAGAAAAATATGTTTTTCTTAAAAGAATGACATATCATATACAGTATACCATTTTTTCTTTTTGTAAAACAAAAACGACCCTGCGAAATGCCGAGCCGTTTTTGTTTTGAAGTTTATTGCTGGTAGCCGCCACCGTAACCGCCGCGTCCGCCCTGGAAGCGTGATCCGCCGCCATTGCCGTGTCCGCCTCCAAAACGAGGACGGTCTTCTTGCGGGCGTGCTTCGCTTACCGCGAGCGCGCGTCCGTCGAGCTCAACCTTGTTCAAAGTTTGGATTGCTTTTTGAGCTTCTTCCGCAGAAGACATCTCTACGAATGCAAATCCTTTGCTTCGACCAGAGTATTTGTCGGTGATAATTCGCGCAGATTCAACAGTGCCTGCCTGGCTGAACAGCTCTTTGAGCTGGTCTTCCGTTGAACTGTACGGCAAATTGCCGACATAAAGTTTCTTGTTTCCCATACAAATGTTATTTCTTTTCACTTTCTTAAATATCCTTGTTTTCGACCTCGCACCTTTCGTTTAACCGATAAAGTTGCATAAACGAAGACTAATATATGTAGTATAGCAAATTTGAGAGAAATGTCAAGACCCCCCAGCCTGTATTGCAAAACTCTCCTTCTTGCAGAAGCAGTGATTGTGCTTTATGATCGTATATAGTATGCCTTATTATCACAGAGTAATTCATTGGATTCGCGTGCGCAAAACCAGTGTAGGGTTTTTTGGAATCCTTATTATCGCATTCGCATTTTTTTCCGCGCTCAAGCATGAGCCGATTTTCATGGACGGCGACCCGTTTTATCATGCAAAAATCACCCAACTCATGCTGGAACACAAAGACATTGTCCGCGATCTTCCCTGGCTTCCGATAAGCGTGTTTCGTGACGGCTACGTCGACCATCATTTTTTATTTCACGTATTTCTCCTGCCGTTCAATATGCTTATTGGTGATCCGTTGGTTGCCATTCGCGTAGCGACCTCGTTTTTTTCCGCGCTTTTCCTGGCAGTGGTGTATCTTTTTTTTAAAAAACTTCTTCCGTATGCCGCTTTCTTTCCATTTTTTTTAATCCTTTTCAGCTCATCCCTTCTCTTTCGCCTTTCATTGGATAAAGCACCGGCGATTTCTTTGATCGTCCTTTTTTTTGGATTATACGCACTGATCACACGTAAAAAAATTACGCTTTTTTGTATTTCCTTTGTGTATGTCTGGCTGTATGACGCATGGCCCTTACTACTGGTGGCAAGTATGCTTTTCTGCATTGCAGACGCGTGCGCGACACTTTTTACGCGTGAACAGGAGTTCTCTCTCCGTACATTTCCCTTAAAAAAAATGTTTTCCTTGTGCGTGCGAAAGGAAAACCGCACCATTTTTCTATCCTGCACCACAGGAATCCTCGCAGGAATTATCATAAACCCGTATTTCCCGCAAAATGTATTTTTTTACAATACACATCTTCTTTCCATTGCGCTTGTGACATCAGGAATATTCTATGGTATAGGAAACGAGTGGCTCCCAAAGGACCCTGTGTCTCTTGCGAGTGACAATATTCCCCTGGTACTCTTTTGGATATGCACACTCTGTTGGGTATCGCTTCAGATATCTGCACGCATGCGGCCGCATTTTCTGCAGGAACACATGAAGACGCCATCTTCCCTTTCCGTGCAATCGCTCTTTTTTTTATTTTTTTCCCTTGTCCTTTTTTTCGCGACAATCAAGTCCCAGCGCATGGCGGAGTATTTCATTCCTATTGCCAGCGCCTGCGTTGCATGTGTGTTGCAAGATATGTTTAAGCGCGGTCCATGGCGAGAATTACTGGCATCGATTCGAGATTTTTTGAAAAATTCTTCCCTGCGGATTCAACACGTCTTCTGCTGTATTGCCGGACTTGTGGTGTGTGCAATCGTTTTGCGTTGGACAATCAGTCTCTCCAGTAATCTCTGGAATGCTGTTAACGGAGATAATTTCTCTTTTTATTCCATGGGACGCGCAGGCGCGTTCATCTCAAAAAATATTCCCAAGGACTCGCTGATTATCAATGACAACTGGTCTCACTTTCCCCAGCTCATGTACTACGCGGACGCACATCGGTTTGCGTGGGGGCTGGATCCCACGTTCACCCATGATGCTGATCTGGATTTTTTCTCAACGGTTTCCTCTCTTGCACAAGAAAAAAATAAAAACAAGCTCGCCTCCATTCTCAAAGATACTCTTCATGCGCAGTATCTCTTGATAGCAAAAGAGTCTCCTGTGCAAGAAAAAAAACTTGCCCTTCTTGCAAAAAAAGATACAGGGCTTAAAAAAATATATGAGGATGATGAGGTACTTATTTACCAAACACGCGAGACAGCGCTTTGATCATATGACACAACCCCTTCCTCATATCCTTATCACTCTTCCTATATATAATGAGGAATCTCTTCTTGTTCAACATGTTGAGCTTATTCACGCATATTGCGCTCAAGTGTTACGTGATGTTTCATGGGACATTCTTATCGCGGACAATGGGTCAACAGATACAAGTCCCGCCCTCTGCGCTGATCTTGCCGATCGTCCGTCACATATCCGCATATACAGAAACGATACTCCGGGTCGTGGAGGCGCACTCAAAGAAGCATGGCTTACACATGACGCGGATGTATATCTGTATATGGATATTGATCTTGCCACAGACATCCAGTACCTTCCTCTGCTTATTTCAAAAATACTTTCCAATGATTTTGATATTGCCACCGGATCACGGCTGGTTTTTGGCGCACACACGCGACGATCTTTTTTTCGCACGTTGTGTTCTATTTTATACAACCGTCTTCCGGCGCTTTTTTTTCCGTCTTTCCCGATACGCGATGCGCAATGCGGATTTAAAGCGATATCACGACATATACGCGACTCCCTCCTTCGTGATATAGAAGACACGGGTTGGTTTTTCGATACCGAGCTTTTGATCCGCGCGCATCTCAAACATTATCGCATCTCTGAATTTCCCGTGCTCTGGCGCGATCAGCGATTTGTCAAACGAAAAAGTAAGGTGCATATTTTGGAAACAGGACTGACAAACATCAAAAAACTTTTTCAGCTCAGGCGTACTATATCACATAATGAAAAAGTGAATACCCAGTAAGCAGCAGCATCCATCCGGCATATGTTTTTTCTTGAAGCAAGAGCACACTCAATGCTATGATAATCATGAAATACCATGGTGTCATCCATGATATGAGTATGAAAAAAAGCGCCATGAATGTCCAAAAACAAAATTTAATCAGATGATTTTTTTTCTTAAGAAAAAAATAAATAATCCATCCATATATCGCCATGAAGCTCATGAGTTGAATGATCTATATGCCATGTGACGTCTTTCCAAAAAAAGAACGGATCATGGAAATAATGGGCGTACATGCGTATAGACAAGGCGATAAAAATTGAGAAAATAATCTTTGGAAGGCGTTCATGAAAGAAAAACCAAGCAACGAAACCGCTATATATCCCATACCGGCAATGAAAAGTAAGAATACAATATATGCGTTCCTTGTGAATTTTTTATTTTTTATAAAAAGAATTGGCATGAGAATGACAGAAATATATTTTATTGCGATTGATCCCATGAGAAACATACTGCCGTGCACGTATTTTTTCCGTATCCATGCATACAAAAAAAGAAGTATGCAAAGTATCAGCCATATGTCATTATGACCCTCGAGAACTCCTTGAATGAGAATCGCGGGATTATACGCATACAAATAGGGGGTCGCGGAAGGAAGTGACAGAAGTCGGGTGAGTCGAACAACGATACAGATGCTCACGATAAACAGCAGGGCGTTTATTATTTTATACGCATCCTGTGCATCAGAGAGCTTTTTATTCTGAGCAAAAAATACAATCGGAACCATGGCGCCGTGAAAAAGAGGGCCATAGGGTGTGGTGGTTTCCGAAAGATACGCGGCGATGTCTCTGCTCAAAAATGGCGGAATGACAACACATGTGGCAACAAACACGATGCCGCTGCCAATGAGCACTCTTTTTTGCATGCGTTCAAATCCTTCGCGACATATCCATAGTACAGAATATGATGCAAGCATTGCCAAAAAAAGAATGATAACCAGCTCTATTTTCTGCGCTGAAAAATTCTCAAAATGATCCTTGAAATATGATGTACGGGAAAAAGAAACAGCGCCAAACAATAAAAAAATAATCTCCATAGCGCCGAGCGCGGAAATAATACCGATGATTTTCATTTTTTTCATAAAAAATCCTACACAGAAGAGCCCGCAAGCTGTCCGCACGCGCCATCTATATCCGCACCCATGCTTTTACGAACAGTCACGGAGATTCCACGACGAAATAAACTGTTTCTGAACGCGCGCATCGTATCAGTGAAAGATGCCGTGAACGAGCTCGCCGTCGTATTGTATGGAATAAGATTTACATATAATAGATAGGCGTTTCCAACGGATGTGATATATTCGGCAAGATCCTGTGCATCTTCTTTTGTGTCATTGACGCCGTCCAGCATAAGATACTCAATGAATACTTTTCTTTTTATCAGTGAAAAATATGTCTTGAGCGCACCCCGTAACGCGGCGAGGTTTGCGTACTTGTTTACCGGCATATATTTGGTCCGCTTTTCATCCGTGGCAAAATGCAGTGAGAGCGCGAGATTTATTTGTGGAAATTCTTTCGCGAGATTTACTATCCCCTCTGGCATGCCGGATGTGGAGATGGAAATGCCTCGCGCGCCAAAAGCAAGCAACGCGGGATCCAAAAGAATACGCAGACTTTCTTTGACGTTTTTCCAATTCGCAAACGGCTCACCCATACCCATGTATACCACATTTGAAAAAGTTCCTGTGATATTCTGTTGAGTCTTATAGCGCTTCCAAAATAAGACCTGATCACTTATCTCTTCCGCCGTGAGATTTCTCTTAAAACCGTTTTGCCCGGTCGCGCAAAACGCGCAGTTCATTGCGCATCCCGCTTGAGATGAGATACACGCAGACCACATGCCGGGTTTTGTCTGTATAAAAACAGTCTCACTGATTTCGCCGGTAGAAAGTTTTAAGATAGCCTTTATTGTTTGCCTATTTTTTGCCGCAATTATTTTTTCAACGGCAAAAGAAAAAATCTGCACTTCTTTTTCCAGCGCCTCGCGCAAATCTTTTGGCAATGTCGTCATCTCTAAAAAACTCCCCACACCTTCGTGATATACGGCGCGAATAATCTGCTTAGCGCGATACTGGGGAAGTTTTTTTTCTTCTGCTATTTCTTGAAGTTTTTTGAGATTCATAGATACTTACCTTGCGATCTGATCATCTATAATTTCAAGTTTGTAAATTTTTTCATCATCATGCCAATTTTCATTGGTGCGTTGCGTCGCCCATAGATATCCGCCATACGCATTTTCTGATTTTTCCCATGCAAGATCCCACGTACCCTCACTCGCGATGTAGATAACGCCAACTAATTTTCCGTTTGTATCAAATTTCCCGATGCGATTTCCCACGGGAATCCAAAAATATGTTCCGTCATACGTGAGTCCGCCACCGCCATCGATATCTTTCATTTTCCATTGATCAATAAGATTTCCTTGACGATCAATTTTATATACAATACTCGTGATCCAGCCCATAATATACAAATATTTCCCATCCCACGCGAGTCCTTTTGCGCCGCGTTCTTGATCTGGATTGAGAAAAGAAAAAATCTCCTTGCCGGTTTCCGGATCCATGGAATAGGTTCGTTTTTCCGCAAAGTCAGTTATCCAAAGATACTGTCCATCAAATGTCATGCCCCACGGTTGCGGGCTTGTTACTTTGAATTGTTTTAAAATTTTTCCCGTTTCTCCGTCAAGTTTATAGACATCTCCAGAAACTGTTGCCGTCCAGACATTTTTTCCATCCATCGCGAGTGACCATGTGAGGCCAAGACCTGTGCCTATTTTTTTTACCACCTTACGCGTCTCATCATCTGGGTATATATATTGATACATATCCTTTATGCGATCACCGGGTGTATACCCAAGATCAAATATTTTGCCGTCCGGATAGTCAAAGAGTATTTTTTGCGCGCCATCTCCCGATTCGTTTTTAATCAGTACAGAATCAGCACAACGAATAAGAGAGTCAGGCAAACTGGGATTTTGTGGAATAATACTATTGCCAATCGCGGTTAATGCATTTTTTCCCTCTCCACACATAAAACCGGAAAGAGTATTTTTACTCATTGTATTGTTTATGGCGGTTACCATGGAAGTATCATCCAGCGATATGCCGGCCGCGCCATTTTCATTGAGTATATTATTCTCCACGATCGCCTCTGACGCATCTATATGCAGACCATGTGTACCGTTTTTTTCAAATATGTTATTTCTTACAATCGCCTTGTTAAACTGTTCCATAGCCATCCCATTATAGCCATTCTGATAGACACGGTTATACTCAATAAGTGGCGTGGAATATGACTCGGCATACAAACCCTCCCAATTATTCCAGCGGATAATAGAGTGCGAGATAGTAATATCAGATTGCCACACGTTCACTCCCTGCTGACCAAACTCAATAATCACATACGAAATAATACTACCCGTCTTGCCTTCCAGATGGATCATACTCCAGTCACCGTTTTGCGGGTGTGGATCCGCGGAGGTAAATAGAATTTGTTTTTCCGGAGTGCCGATTGCTTTGAGTGTACCTGATATACTTAAACCTGTTTTTTCCGGATGTTTGTAATCGCGATTAGCTGCGAATGCGACTATCGTTCCTGGTTTGATAGTAAGCGTCACTCCCCTTATCACGTTCACTGAATGTGTCAGTGTCATTCGTCCGCTCCATGTTTCATTTTTTGTAACCTCACCCTCGCGAGTAGTGTTTGTCAATATGTTTTCCCGTACTGACAGTGATGGGATTTTTATACTATTTTTCGCAGGTATTGAAGGTATCTTTTTTTGCGTAGACACAGTACTCTTCTTTTTTATTTTTGCCACTGGCGTTTTCACTATCTTTTGCGATTGTTTTATTGGTTTCTTTTGGATTTTTTTTGGAGCTGCAAAAACATCTCCGGTGATTAGCATACCGCCAATAAAGCATATGAGAAAAAAGATAGAAGTTTTTTTCATATCTTTCATTAATGTCTTATTATTTCCAGCTTTATATCTCCTTGTTTTATGCTAAGTCGCGCCTCACCGCCGATGGGAAGTGTTATTCTTGGATCGGTATGTCCAAAATCAACGTCGGCCAACACGGGAATGCCGTCTAATTCTTTTTTTGTTTTGATAATCTTCGTCAATAACTCGCGCGACATGTTACTCGCATTCTGAAATCTGCCTATCACAAGACCTTTGACATCCTTAAAATCAGGCATATGGATAAGGGATTGGAGATCTCTGTCGAACATATGCGGCACAGATTCCGCATCGTCTTCAAGAAAAAGAAGCGAATGTTCCAGACTTGGAAAATATTCAGTGCCTTGCAATAAATTGAATGTGCAAAGATTTGACCCCACTAGCGTGCCTGTCGCCTCTCCTTCATTAAGAACAAAAAATCCATCACTCTTAATAAGTTTTCTATTTTTTTGATCCATATACCACGCATCATCACTCCATATCTCGCTTTGCTGAATCTCAAAGGGACCATCCGAAAAGAGGCATTTTCTGAAATACTCCAGAGTATAGTCAAAATAAAGCTCCTGACCAAATGTTGAATAGGCTGGACCGGAATATGAGACGAGACCAGTCTTTGCGAGCATCGCGTTATTGAGCGCAGTAGTATCCGAATATCCACACAGAATCTTCGGATTATTTTTTATAATCTCCCAGTCTATGTATCGCAATAGTTGATTACTATTAAATCCGCCTATAACAGCAATGACCGCCTTCACGCGCGTATCTAAAAATGCGTCATGAAGATCCTCGACACGAGACTGTATACTCGAAGAAAAAAACTCATCGCTCTCTTCCACATGTTTTCCGAAAGTTAATTTAAGTCCTAATTCCGCAAATCTCCTATTTGCAATGTCTCTTACTCCTTGTGAGATTATCGCCAATGACCGAGATGGTGCAATAACACGTACCTCATCTCCTGCCTGTAATTTTTGTGCATAGATATATTGTCTTGGCATATTAGTATACGGTTAGTGAAAATTTTTTAAGCTCTTTCCTATGCGAAAGATAGTCTGGAATAGTGTGTGAGACGAGCTCCCAAAATGCACGCGAGTGATTGAGCTCTTTCAAGTGGCATAGCTCATGTACTACTATGTATTCTGCCAAATACTCCGGGATGAGCGCGATTCTCACATTGAAATTCAGATTTTTACGCCGCGAACAGCTCCCCCATCTGGATTTTTGATTGCGGATACTGATACGCGCGAAGGTAAGCTGATATACCGCATTAAACTTTTTGATTTTTTCTTGTACAATCGCAAGCGCTTGTTTTTTATTTTCTCTATAGCTTTTAGGATCGCTTTTTAGTATCTGTATGCCGTGCCGTTTTTTGAAAAATTCTTTCTTCTTTAGTATCCAGTGCATTTTCTCTTGAAGAAATTTTTCAACGTCAAAGTGGCGCATTCTGCACGGCACCGTCACCTGGCATCGCCCATCCGCACATACCGTCACACGGATTCTGCGAGCTCTTGTGCTGATATTGAGAGTGTAATGAAGAATAGTGTTGAGTTTTAGATTTTATTCTATCAAGAAAACGTATGATTCTTGGAAGTATTTTTTAAGATAAGAAATAGAGTAGTTTTTTCTGTAGCATATTGTATGCTATCCAGTACTTTTTTTGTTTTTATAAAGTGTGCTGTAACATATGAAAAAAATGTATCGCCCGCTCCCACGGTATTTTTACTCCGAATGACCTTTGATGGCTTTACGATATATCGTTTACCAAAAACAAAAATCTCACTTCCCCGCTCGCCTTTTGTTATTAATAAAATTTTTTTCTTTTGAGCTTCTCTCTGTTTTTTTGGTATATTTTGTAATTCTTCTTTTGTACCCTTGAGGCAAAAAATATTTCCAAAAACTTCCTTGCTTGGTTTCCACGTCTTTTTCTTTCCAAAATCATCACCATCCCTTACATATCCCTGAATGTCAAAAAAAATCTTACCCTTAAATCCGTATAAATTTTCCAGATTAAACTCATCAAGCACGGAAGAAATAAGTAAAAACGGTGTTACAATTTGTGAAAATTTAATTTTTTTCGGTATACTATTTTTTGGAACCCTGCCGAACTCTTCTCTTTTTGTTACTAAAATCTCAACGTTCATTTTTTTTCCAGTCTTCAGAATATATCGTGTTTTTTCTTCTTCCAGAACCTTCTTTATATAGAAAGCGGGTCCCCCTTCTTGCCTATTGATGACACTTTCGTCTTTTCTTATAAGTGTATCATGAGAAAATGTAGAAAGAACCGCGAGTTCATTTTTTTGAATCATATTTTTTCTTGACCAATCTGACGGCGAGATTGACTGCTTCTTTTGCATCTTTTGCAATTTCAATTTTTATTCTTTTTCTATCATCAAGATACTGGCCGCCAAGCTTTTCACTCCAGCCACCGGTACCTTGTAACACTACGACGGGAATATCTGCTTGATATGCAATAGCAATCTCCGTAAGCGTGCCGGATCCCCCGTTCAATGCAATAACGACATCACAACTCAAAATAAGAGTGAGCTCTCTGCCGCCTCCACGTTCGAGTCCGCTTGCAATAACCACATCAATATTCTTTTTTTCAAAGATATCAAAACCCTTACCGTAGGTTACGCCTATGGTGAATCCTTTTGCTTTTTTTGCTCCGCGGCAGGCCGCCGTTGAGAGAGAGTCATAATCTTTCTCCGCGCCAAAAATTAAAACCGCTTTTTTCTTCGCGATCCAATATCCTATTTCTTCCGCAAGCTTTTCAAGGCCTTTTGAATAAAGAAGGTCAGCGGCCGATCCCATAACCCCAATCTGTAATTTTCTTGATGTTTTTTCCATAAAATTATTTTGAGAAACTTCTTTCAATTTCGCTGAATGTACAGCTTGGCAAAGAAATGTTTTTATTTTAATACGGATTGGTAATTTTTCAGCAAAAAGACGGTTTCTTTTCTTAGATGGATTTTAACCCAGTCTTTGGCTTTCTCGTCTGGCAAGAGTTCGGCTAATCCTCGCAATATCTGATTGTCTTTCACCGCCTCCACAACGGAAATGCAGTCTGCCATGTATTCTTTAATGGTTTTACCCGTTCTTGCTTTAATCACTTCAGCATGTATATCCCAGTGATGTGTGCCAAAAAACCAGACGTCGTAAATATCACGCATGGCTGTTTCATTTCTTGCGGTCAGTGCCGCCAGCTTGCTGGCAAAAAGATAGTTTTTTTTACCAACAAGCATGGAAATACCAAGATATTCTTTTATTTCGTAATGGTCTTTGATATCAGGCATGAGAATTCTCACATTCACTTCTACTTTAACGTTATGATCTGTATCTCCATAAGAGAGCAGGATGAATATGGTGTTTCGTTTAATATAATTATCTTTGATCTCTCCATATTTTCCGAGCATGTCACTGATTTTTTTATAGACGAGTTTTTGTGTGGCATCATCAGTAGAAAACAGATCAAAATCGAGGTCTACGGAAAATCTGGAGAGACCATAAAAAAAATACGCACAGGTGCCACCCTTAAATCCAATCAGAGAAGAGACAGAAGTATTAGAATAGATATCCCTTAAAATTTGTCCCATGATAAGCTGATGTTTTCCTTTATTGAGCATATTTTTGGTATTTAATTACTCGCTTGATCAGCTGTTTATTGTCGTATATTTTTGCCAGTTCAAAACATTGCTCCCAGTTGATGGATCGTAAGTTGTCAAAATAAAATTTAGGAGATAAATAAACTGTATCGAGGAATGCTCGCTCCAGAGTGGCAATGCTATAATTTTTTTCATTCTTGACACCAAGTGCGTTATAGAGAACGCTGTCCTTTAATTTTCTGAAAGTTATTATGTGACCGTTTATCCTTTTTTTCACAGGATAGGGACCAGCTACAAAAATCGAATCATGGTGTTGGAAAATAACACCTGCTTCTCGCAGGACTGTTTCAAAACTCACATAAGAGGGAGTATAAATACTTGTTGCTAATTCTTTGATCTCGTATTCTTTATTCTTTGCGAATACACCACGAGTCAGACGAATCAACGATCCTTCTTTCGCATAGTATTTAATTTTTGAAGTGAGCTTGACCGTATTGGTTTCCTCCCAAATCAAAGCTATATCCTTCGTGGTGAGGATTGTCTTGGGGGATTGGTATAATTTGGCGATAAGGTTATCTGTTGCCATATGTAAATATGTTTAATGGAAAGGATGTATTTCCACCCTTCCATTGTATATTATAAAATAACAGGGGTCAAACAGCAGAAGTGGATATATTTTATTCACTCGAACTTCCACATTGCGGAAGCGAATCTTTCGTTCCCCCTCAAAAATGCTTGGATTCTCGCGGGGAAATACCATGCCGAGGCGCGAAGCGCCGAGGCAATCTCTTACAATTTCACAAAAAGTGAAACTTGTGATCCGTACCCCGTTTAGTGGACACTTTCGAAACACACCTCCCGCCCCCATGATTGAGCCAAAAGATGATTTCTGTACTCAATCGGAGCCATCTTGTTTCTTGCCCACTGTTTTCTTTCGTAATTGTAGTATGTCATATATTCATCAATTTTCAAGCGTAGTTCCTCAAATGAATTGCAGGATTTGTAATCCAACTCATCTTTCATGTGGCCGAAAAAGGATTCAATCGGCGCGTTGTCGATACAGTTTCCCTTGCCGGACATCGACTGATTCATCTTAAGCTCTTTTACCATGTTAATAAACAACGGGTTGGTGTAGTGAAATCCTTGATCGGAATGGATAAGCGCATTTTCACATGGCTCCATTTGTCCAATTGTTTCTGTTACTAATGTCATCTCAAGACCGGATGAAACACTCCAAGCCACCGCTTCACCTGTCGCGACATCCTTTACCACTGACAGATAGGCAAACATGCGATTGAACGGCAGATAGGTGATGTCGGTACAAAATACGGTGCGAGGTATTGTCTGATCAAACTCTCTTTGGAGCTTGTTAGGGAATGTCCTGTGCTCCAATCTCTTTTTCATGATGGCCTTGTACGGGTTTCTTTTTCTCACTTTAGCAACCAATCCATATTTTCCCATAATCCGTTGTATCTTCTTGTGATTCATCGCGGGAAGCCTCATTTTAACGTTTCTCCAGCCATATTTACTCTTACTCTTCTCAAAAACTTCTTTGATCTTCAGGTAATCAGGATAGTCCTTGTCAGGCACATCAGCAGAACGCAACCATTTGTAGTAGCCACTTCTGGAAACATCTGCTAATGAGCAAAGAATATTGACATCATTATTTAATTCTTTGATGATTCTGTATTTTTCACAGGCCTTGAGTTTGACTCCGCTCTTTTGGCCCGGAGTTTGGCTAAAAAATCGTTTTCGGCTTCAAGATATTTCACCTGAAGCTCCAAACGCTTCAGTTTGTCTTTGTCGGTCTTGTTTGGACCACAATCGTATTGTATGCCGCCAGTCTTCAAGAGTCCTTCAATTCCATTTTTATCTACGATTCTCTTCCAGTCGCGGAGTGTTCCTTTAAAGTAGTGTTTTTTCCATTTATCGACAGTAAAGCCCGATCGCTTCCAGATTTCCCGAGCGCTCACTCCTTCTTTATGCAATGCCAGAGCTCTTTTCTTGAATTCGTAGGTGTAATTGATCGACCTTTCAGTGCAATTAAATACACACGGGTTCTGTCTCAACTTGGCGATTTCTTCATTTGAAAACGTTGTTCTCATATTCCTTTGTTAATTAATAATTACTATTAACAAAAGAAAACATACAGACCGACCTTGTGTCCACTTTATGGGGTACGGATCACTTGGCGGTACCTTTTGGTTAAAATCCGAACCTACTTTGACGAACATCCGGACGAGGAATGAACCGCCCCGCCACCGCCTCGCGGACTCGGCGGACACCAAAGAAAAATGTTCCTTGCTTTTCGGATTTGCGCGCGACCAATTTCTTCTAAAAAAGAAAGAACGTTTTTCTTTGGTGTTCTGCCCTCCAAGTATTCGGGCAGGTGGCGGGGCTTCGGATAGCTCGCAGGCAAAAAATTTCCTCCCCCCAACCCCAGTATGAGAGAATTCTCTTGTGAGTTCCCTTGTATTAGAATGTAGAGAAGCGGCGTGGCATGTCGCACCCTGACCCTGTCGCTCCGATGAGGAGAACGACTCATGAGGGATGGTCACCACGCCGCCTCTGTGCAGAAGCTATGAACATATAGCGGATGGTCGCCCAACGCGTGAGCGTTGGATATGACTCGCGCATACTGGGATTTCTGCTTCACGCACGCTCTTTAATTCA
>JACPMJ010000027.1 GCA_016186045.1 Candidatus Uhrbacteria bacterium
AATACCACTCTTAAACCTAAAGTATTCGTGGCGTTGTCCGGCGGTGTGGACTCTGCTGTCGCGGCGGCGCTTCTCAAGCAGAAGGGGTATGAGGTGCGCGGCGTGTTTATGCGTCAGTTTGAGCTGTTTGATATAGATCCCAAGTATGTCGCGCTTATGAAGTGTTCGCAAGATGAAGATCGTGAATCCGCGCAGGCGGCCGCTCAAGCGCTGGGCATCCCCTTTGAGGTGTGGGACTTTAGGAATATCTACCATAAAAAAGTGGTAGAGTATGTATTTGCGGAATACAAAGAAGGCCGTACGCCAAACCCGGACTGCATGTGTAATACCTATGTCAAGTTTGGCGCGTTTCTGGATCGCGCAAAAAAAGAAAAGGCGGATTTTATTGCCACGGGACATTATGTGAGGAAGAGTATGTCATCCCGAGCGATCCGCCTCCGCCAGTCGGCGGATGGCGCGGAGAGGAATCCCGAAAAATCTCCAGTCTACAATCTCACCATCGCACAAGACACGAATAAAGATCAAAGTTATTTTCTCTACTCACTTACGCAAAAACAACTCAAGCACTGTTTATTTCCACTGGGAAATCTTACAAAAGGCGAGGTGCGCGCGATCGCAAAAAAAATAAATCTGCCAAATTGGAATAAAAAAGACAGTCAAGGTATTTGCTTTGTGGGAGATGTTCCTATGCGGGAATTTTTACGAGCGCGTATTCCGCCAAAAGAAGGACCGGTGATTACCACAGATGGGAAGGTCATCGGCACGCATCAGGGAGCGGCGTATTATACTATTGGTCAGCGGCACGGGCTTGGTTTACCGGGCGGAGATCTGCCGTACTATGTGGCGCGCATTGATATAAAAAAAAATACGCTCATCGTGGCGCGGGGGGAAACGCATCCGGCATTATTCAAAAAAGAATTGCGGTGTAAAAAAGTACACTGGATATCCGGTAGTGCGTCGAAAAAACCATTTTCTTGCCGCGCGCGCATCCGCTATCGCCAGCCGTTACAACAGTGCCATGTTTCTTTGGGGGAAAAGAAGGGGATATATAACGTGTATTTTTCAAAACCCCAGCGGGCGGTAACTTCCGGTCAGGTAGTCGTATTTTATCAAGGTACGACCATGCTCGGCGGGGGGATTATCGCTTGAGACTGGTGAAAAATGCAGGTGGATCGTCTCCTTTGTCATTCCGACCGACTGTAAGGAGTGGAGGAATCTGCGTTTTTTATCATAACGATGTGGATTTCTCCACTGCGCTTCCTCTGGTCGCTCCGGTCGAAATGACAAGAAGTTGGTTTTTGTTTTCCCCTTGTTCTTGACAAAAACAGAAAAATGTGGTATGCTCACTTTTGCGTAAAATATCGTACGTTTTAGCCTTCAAAGGCGGAAAGTAAAGGAGGCGTACCTTGATACTATGGAGCATTCTCTCGGTCGTTGGGGCGAGCGTCTTTGCATATCTGTCTTGGTGGGCTTGCGCGAACTTTGAAAAATTTTCAGATGGCGACAGTGATAATGGCGGCTACGGAATTTTTCTCCTCTTCCTCATTACTCTTTTCCCATTTGGTACGGGCGTACTTATACATGGTTGGTTTGTCCAATGTGCGTGGACGCTCGTACTCACTGTTCTTGCATGTGGCGGTCAGTGGATGCATGAAAATTGGACATGGGGTCATTCTGCACGGATGAAAGAAATACTGATGACCCCCTTCAATTACATTGCAAACCTCGCAAACAGTATCTGGCAGAACATTACGCGGAACGACGTGCTCATTCGCAGATACGCAAAGAAGCGGGTGAACGCTTTGCGTAAACTCATGCCCGGGCCGATCTGGTCAGACATGCGCGAGCAGATCGCGTCTATCGGTATCACAGCCTTGAGCAGTCTGCTGGAACGCCGCAATCTGCTCGAGGAAAACATCTCCGTAACGGAGCGCGTCATCAGGAAGTACGAGAAAAATCTTTCTTCGGACGTGATGCACCAGCTTCATGCGAGCACTCTTGCTGATATGGAAAAGTTTCAGCAAGAACTCGCGAAGACCGAAACGCAGATTGGCGACATCGTCGGTTTTCTGGACGAGGTGGAGTCGGACGTGCGCATGGCGCTCATTTCCGATGACGGCCACGCGGAATTAGATAAACGGCTTCTTCAGTTTGCCGGCACTATCCAATCCGTGAAGGCAGAGGAGCGTGTCGTGGAGCAGGAGCTTCAGTCGTACCTCGGTCATACCGCAAAACCGCTGTCAGAAGATTCCGATAGTGCGCCACACACGCAGATCCCTCGACTTCGCTCGGGATGACATTCTTGAATAACCCTTTCTTCACAAGATGCACCTCGAGAGAGCGCCTGGAAAAGATGCACGTGGCGCAAGCGATGGCCACCCATCTCCGCGGATCGCTTGTCAGCCTACAGTATTGCCGGAATCACAATGATCTCCGGCTTTTTATTTTGAAAATAGACCCGTGACTCTTGAGCCCGTTGCAAAACCCCTCTCGTGTCATTTCTCGGATCAAGTCCGAGGACAGGCTTGGGCTTGACCCGAGAGGGGTTTTACAACGCTCTGAAACACCATTATTGACAAAAATTGCGAAGGAGCGTAGGATCATCTCAAGAACGGAGGATATAGATGAAAATAGCGTGTTTGGGAAGCTCAAAAGAGGGAGAGGGTCCCATATATACTCTCATGGAGGAGGTCGGTAGGCTTCTTGCAGAAGGAGGAGATGAGGTAGTCGTCGGTGATGAAGGCGGTATTGGCATGCAAGTCTGCCGCGGAGCCTTTGAGGCGGGCGGATCCGCACTGGGATATCCGATGATGGGAAAAAATGGAAATACATTTCTCACAAAGAGAGTGGATTGCCAGCGCCTAAGTTTTGGAAGAGGGATGCCATTTTTTGCAGATTTCGGCATTCAGCTTTCTGGTCTCATGGATGCGGATGCCTTCATTATTGCGGCAACGGGGGGCATGGAGGTACTCATCCAGTTTATGACCGCAGTACATCTCAATGAAGAATTCTGGATTCCTAGAGAACGTGGAAAATATATTGCCATTCTCAAACCAGAAGAACTTTGGGATGATCCGCTCTGGACTGAGGCCATGCTGGATCAGCTTGAAGAATTTGGATTTCTTTCAGAGACCATGAATGCATTCGTATGTGTGGTACAGACACCACGCATGGCGGTGGATTGGGCGCGTAAAGGAATGTTTCGTCCAACTCCTTCTCAGATGGAATGGGAGTGAGAGAGTACGATAAAGCGGTTGTAGTGTCAGCCGCTTTTTTATCTATCATTCTTGATATTTTTAGAGACAGGAGATATACTATGGAGCATAGTGGAGTCGGGAGATCTTTTTATGTCGCCGGTGCCTTTGGCAAAGCGAATAAAAAGATCTCCAGCCCCCTAAGATATTTTTGCTTTTTTAGTATGACTTCACAAGAAATCAGGACGAAATTTCTGGAATTTTTTAAACACCGCGGACATGCGGTAGTGCCGTCTTCGTCTTTGATTCCGGACGATCCGTCTGTACTGCTGACTACCGCCGGGATGCAGCAGTTTAAAAAATATTATACCGGTGAGGCGGACGCGCTCAAAGACTTTGGTTCAAAAAATACAGTATCCATCCAAAAATCATTTCGGACATCGGATATTGATGAGGTTGGGGATGAGAGTCATCTTACTTTTTTCGAGATGCTTGGAAATTTTTCTTTTGGCGGATCCACAAAAAAAGATGCGATTACGTACGCCTATGAATTTATTACAAAAATACTCTCGATCCCTATTTCTTACGTAACGGTCTTTGAGGGCTCTCATGGCGTAGCAAAAGATGAGGAGTCAAAAAAAATATGGAATGATCTCGGCGTGACCGACGTGCGTGAAGAGGGTATCAACGATGTGTTTTGGGGGCCTACAGGAACGTCCGGTCCATGCGGCCCGACTACGGAAATCTATTGCAGGAGCGGTGAAGGACAAGATATTGAGATTTGGAATCTGGTGTTCAATGAGTTTTTCTATCCCGGATCGCGCGAGGAGCTCTTGGAACAGACACAAGGAAAGGAATTGCAAAAACTATCCCAGTCAGGTCTTGATACCGGCATGGGGTTTGAGCGGCTCGTGATGCTTGTGCAACGGACGCCCACCATATATGAGACGGACTTATTCGCGTCGCTTATGGCACTTTTACCGGATTCACTTGATATGCGTACACGGAGGATACTTTCAGATCATAGTCGAGCCGTATGCTTCCTTATCTCGGATGGAGTTGTACCGTCAAATAAGGAGCGTGGATATATTCTACGCAGGCTCATGCGGAGAATTATTACTCATGAATATCTTGCGGAGGGCGCGGTGAATATGCGACTGTTTTTTGAAGCTGTTTTGAAAAATTACAGCGAATGGTATCCGGAGCTAAATGGAAGTCTGATTGCCGCCGAATGGAACAAAGAAAAAGAAAAATTTTTGAGATCACTGTCAAAGGGACTTAAGGAGCTAGGAAAACTTCAGAGCGTGTCTGCTTCGGCGGCATTCAAGCTCTATGAAAGTTATGGTTTGCCGTATGAGATCATTAAAGAACTTGGTGGAGAAAAGACGGAGACACTTCAGAGAAGAGAGTTTGAGGAAGAGTTTAAAAAACATCAGGATATTTCTCGCGCTGGACTGGAGAAAAAGTTCGGCGGGCATGGACTTTTGGTGGATACCGGAGAATTAAAGGCGGCAAATCAGGAGGAGCTTGGAATCGTTACACGTCTGCATACCGCAACACATATATTACATTATGCTTTGCGCGCGGTATTGGGGGAATCCGTACATCAGGCCGGATCAGACATTACGGTGGAACGAACACGTTTTGATTTTACGTTTGAAAGAAAACTTATAAAAGACGAGATCCGGCAGATTGAAGACATTGCGAATGATATTGTAAAAAAAGATGTGCCGGTATCGTATAAAGAGCTTTCAAAAGAAGACGCGGAAAAAACCGGCGCGCTCTTCTTTTTCAAGGAAAAATATCCGGATCGCGTGAAGGTGTATTATATTGGAAATTCATTAGAAGATGCGGTGTCCAAAGAGTTTTGCGGCGGCCCGCACGTGACGCATACCGGAGAAATTGGTACACTGAAAATAATAAAAGAAGAGGCGTGCAGTGCCGGTGTGCGGAGAATCCGGGCGACTCTCTTCTAAAGAGTTTTAGAACTGATTATGCCGAGTATCGGAGAATTCAAAAAAATAGAACCGTTTTCACGCCTTCCAGTGCGGGAAAAAATTGAGGCGCAAAGATTTCCAAGCCCTGAAACATTTATTGAGATGTTTCGAAAGAACGGACTTGAGACACATGAACGAGCATTTCGCACGGCATTAGATGTATGTGAAGCGGTAAAGAAAGAGGGCGGCCACGCGCTTTTTGTGGGCGGGTGCGTGCGTGATGTATTTCTCAAAAAAATTTCTAAGGATTTTGATATTGAGGTGTATGATATCCCTGCAAAACGGCTTGAGGAAATCGTGAAATCATGCGGAGAAGTTTCTGAGGTGGGAAACGCATTTGGCATCTTGAAAATACATATCGGAAACGGTATTGACGTGGATGTCTCTCTGCCACGTACGGACTCAAAAGCATCTGCGGGACATAAAGGATTTGACGTAAAGACGGATCCATCTATGAGTATCAAGGATGCGGCAAAACGAAGGGATTTTACTATGAACGCGCTTGCCGCGGATCCGCTTACCGGAGAGGTATTCGATTTCTATGGTGGAATAGAAGATTTACAGAACCGCAGATTGCGGGCAACGGATAAAAAATTATTTCAAGATGATCCTTTGCGTGCCATGCGAGCATTACAATTCATCGCGCGGTTTGGTTTATCCGTAGATCATGATACCGCGTGGCTTATCCGTAAGACGGCGCTTCACCTCAAAGAACTACCGGCGGGCAGGTTTTTGGAAGAGTGGAGAAAACTCTTAGTGCGCGGAGAAAAGCCATCACTGGGACTTGCGGTGGGTATGGCGCTTGGCATATTTCATGTGATTCATCCGGAATTTCCGCCCATGGCAGAAACGCCGCAAGAGCCAGAGTGGCATCCGGAGGGTGATGTGTGGGTACATACGCTTATGGCGGTAGATGAGGCGGCAAAGATTGCGAAGCGAGAGGGGCTGGATGAAGAGCAGGCGTTTATTGTTATTACCGCTACTCTTTGCCATGATACGGGAAAGCCAAGTACGACGGAGTTTAGTGATGGCTGTATCAGATCTCATGCCCATGAGCAGGCGGGTGATGAGCCCACACGGAAGTTTCTTTTACGGCTTGGCATTGAGGGCCCACTGCAAGATAAGGTGACAAAGCTTGTGACAAATCATCTTGCACCATCGCTTCTGTATACTGAAGAGATAGCAAAAGGAAAACCTGTCAGTGACGGGGCTATTCGTAGACTCGCGATGCGAATATATCCAGCAACCATTCAAGAACTTGTATTGGTCGCCGAGGCTGATCATATGGGAAGAGGCCCCTTTATTGAGCCGGAGCGGCCAGAGCAGCTTCTTATTCCAGACTCGTATCCTCCGCGGGAGTGGCTGTTAACTCGGGCTCGGGATCTGGGTGTTGAAAAAAGTAAGCCGGTGGATATTATTCGCGGAAAAGATCTTATTGCGCTTGGATATAAGCCGGGAGAACTTTTTGGTAAGATTATCCAAAGCGCAAATGAACTAAGGGACATAGGGTACACGCGGGAGCATATTTTTACCGAAATGTATGGGCTTTCCCTAAAAAAAGCAGTTGAAAAATTGGAATCTTTAGTTGCTCAAAAGACAGGCACAGCATAGGTTCTTGCAAGGTTTAATTCCGTATGATATAGTACTTTTATTATAAAGATCGTAATCCCTTGCATTATTTTACGAGAGTGTTATACTACCAACGTTTTAGGGATATATAATCTCGTTTAGACGGTGATTATTATTTTTTTATCCATCGTATGAATGAGGAGACAAGTCAAGGGAAAGAGTTCATAGAGGCGGATGGGACCGTGAATGAACTTCTTCCGGCGGCAATGTTCCAAATACAGCTTGATAACGGCCATCAGATCCTTGGTCATTTATCAGGGAAAATGCGGATGAATAAGATTCGGCTGTTGCCAGGAGACAAGGTAAAAGTTCAGATGACCCCGTATGATCTCACCAAAGGGAGAATCGTATTTAGATATTAGGTTCGACAGGTTCGACTATGAAAGTTCAAGCATCAGTCAAAAAAATTTGCACATCCTGCCGGACAGTCCGCAGAAAAAAGCGGGTGTGCGTCATTTGTAGAAATCCAAAACATAAACAGCGGCAAGGATAAAATCAGTACACGGTTGTCAGTAAAAAGTCATCATATACATTCTGTAAACTAACAACCAAGAACTGAGTACTGTGTACTAAGAACTTATTTTATGGCAGTTGTACGTATCGCAGGGGCAATTTTGCCTCAAAATAAAAAAATAGAATATGCGCTTCCGTATTTATACGGTATCGGATTGAGCCGTGCGCGGAAGATATTATCCCAGACCAGCATTGATTATGACAAACGTACCAAAGACCTTACCGAGCAGGAAGTGTACCGCCTACGCGAGATGATTGAAAAAAATTGGAAAGTAGAGGGAGATCTGCGCAGGGAAATCATGGGAAACATCAAACATCAAAAAGAAATCGGTTCATACCGCGGTTCGCGGCATATCCGCAATCTTCCAGTAAACGGACAGCGGACAAAAACAAATTCACGGACCGTACGTGGCAATGTGCGCAGGACTATGATGTCCGGCAAGCGCGCGCTTACAAAAACATAATACTATGGCTGAAAAACATATTTCATCATCTGAATCTGGCGCATCTATTCCGGCGTCAGAAGCATCCGAAAAAAAATCGAGTGCGAAACGGATCGGAAAGAGACGGAAGACTATTCGTCAAGTTCCATTGGGAAAAGCTTTTATTCGCGCTACCTATAACAATACCATTGTGACGTTTACAGATTTGAACGGAAACGTACTTGCATGGTCGTCAGCAGGGACGGTGGGATTTCGCGGGCCAAAAAAATCAACGCCATATGCATCATCCGTCATTGTGAAGGATGCGGCAGACAAGGCGAGACAATATGGTCTTACCGATGTTTCCGTATTTGTGCGGGGCGTTGGATCCGGACGTGAGGCTGCGATTCGAGCGCTAAATGCAAACGGACTGACTGTTACTTCAATTAAGGACGTGACCCCGATTCCACATAACGGATGTCGGCCACCGAAGGTTCGGAGAGTATAACGTATGGCAAAAGCTATTGGCCCGAAATGCCGCATGTGCCGCAGGGCAGGCACCAAGCTGTTTCTCAAGGGAGATCGATGTTTCACCACGAAATGTGAAATCGTTAAACGGAATTATCCGCCAGGCGTGCACGGCGCAAAAGTTGCAAAACCACGGTTGACCCCCTTTGGTATTCAGCTGAAAGAAAA
This sequence comes from Candidatus Uhrbacteria bacterium, assembly GCA_016186045.1. Lineage (GTDB taxonomy): Bacteria > Patescibacteriota > Patescibacteriia > JACQRZ01 > JACQRZ01 > JACPMJ01. The sequence goes on from JACPMJ010000027.1 coordinate 8,452, forward strand.
ACAAAAAGCGCGGATTTTTTATCGGATTTCAGAAAAACAATTACAGGGGTATTATGTGAAGGCGGGACGGAAAAAAGGAAATACCGCAGACATCATGCTTCAGCTTCTGGAAATGCGTTTGGACAATGCAGTGTATCGGCTCGGATGGGCGCGTTCACATGATGAGGCGCGACAGTTTGTAAGTCATGGTTTTGTATATGTGAATGGAAAAAAAGTAACCATCCCATCATACCAGGTGCGTGTGGGAGAGGTACTTACGCTCAAACCCGGTAGCCAGGATCGTCAACCATTTCAGACGCTCTTATCACGGCTTGAAAAACATACATTGCCAGCATGGTTGTATGGAGAACATGGAAAATTTGAGACGAAAATTGCCGCGACTCCAAAACCGGAAGACACGCAAACTGTGTTTGACATGAGACTTATCATTGAATTTTATTCACGATAATTTTATCACTCATATATATTTCATGTATGGAACGAATCCCTCTTCCACCGAAAATTGATTTCCAGCCCGGAGAACGGCCGCATGAGACTATTGTCACCATTGAGCCGCTGTTTCCCGGTTATGGAAATACTATCGGAAACGCTTTGCGGCGTGTGCTTCTTTCGTCTTTGGTTGGCGGCGCGGCGGTTGCGGTAAAAATCAAGGGTGTGCTTCATGAATTTTCAACCATCTCCTATGTCAAAGAAGATATTGTTGATATTATTTTGAATATTAAAAAACTTCGGTTTAAAGTGCATACTGACGAGACCGTGCGGCTAGTACTCCGCGCAAAAGGGGAAAAAGAAGTGACTGGCGCAGACATAGAGTCAAACAGTGATGCTGAAATTGCGAATCCGGAAGCATCCATCTGTTCGCTGACCAATAAAAATGCGCAGATTGAAATTGAATTATTCGTGCGCCGCGGACGAGGATATTTGTCTACAGAGGCGCGAGAAAAGGAAAAACTTGAGATCGGCACCATTGCGATTGACGCGCTTTTTACCCCCATGCGAAATGTCGGATTTCAAATAGAAAACGTGCGCGTTGGACAAATGACAAACTACGATAAGGTCGTTATGACTGTTGAAACAGATGGAAGCATTACAGGCCAAGAAGCGGTCCAAGAGGCAAGTAGAATTCTTGTGGATCATTTTTCCGTGATACATGCGTCTGCGAGCGGCGTGTCAGTAGAAGAGCAAAAAGATCAAAAAGATCCGCTCATGAACGCTGAGGAATTTCAAGAAGAGACCGCTTCTTTGGAATCGGATGAGGTTGTCCAAGAGAAGAAAGAAAGTGGTGAAGAGGAAGAGGGGCATGAGGAAAAGGTGCCTAAAAAGCGTGGACGTCCCAAAAAAGGATCATAATGCATACGTATGCGGCATAGAAAAGCAAAAAAAACGCTTGACAGGAAGGCGGGACCACGGCGCGCGCTTTTGAAAAATCTTGCGATGCAACTTATTTTGTATGAAAAAATACGGACCACAGAAACAAAAGCAAAAGTATTGCGATCGTATGTTGAGCGGCTTATTACCAAAGGAAAAAAGAATACACTTGCGGCACGCCGTGAGCTGATGCGGGTTTTGCCGATAGAAAATGCAGTAAAAAAAGTATTGGAAGTATACGGGCCGCGATATGCGAGCCGTCCGGGTGGATATACACGCGTGACAAAACTGGGAGTTCGCCAGGGAGATGGCGCGCGCATCGCCCTCATTGAATTTATAAAAGAATAACATGAAAAAAAAGATACAGCCAATTCAAAGGAAGACACATGTTATTGATGCAAGGGGACAGTCATTGGGACGCCTTGCATCACGTATTGCCATACTTTTGCAAGGAAAGAATAAAGCAATCTATCAACGACATATTGACAGCGGAGATGCGGTAGCGGTACAGCATGTAAGCGCAGTGCAAGTGACCGGACAAAAAGAGGAGCAAAAGAGATATTACCATTATTCCGGTTATCCGGGCGGCATGAAGGAGAAGAAATATGCGGAACTTTTTAAAAAAGATCCCGCGGATGTTCTTCGCAGGTCAGTATTGCACATGCTTCCTACAACGCGTTTGCGAAAAGGAATGATGGCTCGACTCACGATTGAGAATTAATTTATCAGCATGTTTATGGCAGACGCATCAGCACGCAAACCGACTTCGCGAACAGGCATAAAAAAATCGGCTACACCGCGAGTGCATCGGGCAAAAAAAGAGACAGAACAGCCAACCCCTGCAGTGCCGAAAGAAATCATTCGGACAGTGGGACGCAGAAAATCTGCAATTGCGCGTGTTCGTCTTACACCCGGAAAAGGGACAATCACGGTGAATGACAAAGATTTTACAACATATTTTCCCTATTTTGAATTTTGGAAGGAGATTGAATCGCCGCTTGTGCTCACTGATACGCGCACCGCAGTTGATATCTCTATTCGCGTGTACGGAGGCGGCGTGCGCGGACAGGCAGAAGCAGTGCGCCATGGTATTGCTCAAGGATTGGTGAAGATGAATCCGGAATGGAAAAAAACATTGCGCAGTGAAGGGTTTATCACCCGCGATCCTCGTGTAAAAGAACGAAAGAAACCGGGACTTAAGCGGGCTCGCCGCGCACCGCAATTCTCAAAGCGGTAATCATGACGGAAGTTTGATAGATTATATAAAAAATATTATCCCCGATCTCATCGGGGATCCATTTTTCTTGATTATTTTTTTTGATTTCTATCTTTATAGGAATTGGACGATCCTTTTTTTGTGCGGTATTATGAAGAAGATATGGTGACAAAAGTATCAATGACAAAAAATTCGTTTTATTCTTTGAGCTCTACAGCGATCCAAAAAGCGCTGACGTTTATATATTTTATTATTGTTGCGCGATATTTCGGACCGGAAGATCAGGGGCGATACAGTACGGCGCTTGCGTTTGCCGCGCTTTTTTCTGTGTTCATTGATATTGGCATGTCCGCGGCGTTGACCCGTGAAACAGCGCGGGAACCGCATAAAGCAGGATCTTTGGTGAGTCAGATGTTTTTATATCGGATACTGTTTGGTGTCGTGATATATGGCGTTACGGTATTACTTGCCTATGCGTTTCATTATTCTCCAGAGTTGATCAGGTTTATTACTATTACCGCATTTGCCGCGGTGATCGATGTGATATGTACTTCATGCTGGGCGGTGTTTCGTGGATTTCAAAATTTGAAATACGAGGCGTATGGAGGAATTCTTGCGATTGCAGTGATGGTTTTTTTCGGGTCGCTTGCGATGATTCTTCATCTTCCCCTCATATATCTTGTGTATGCGGTGCTCGCGGGAAGCGGTGTGAATTTTTTGTACGTTCTTTTTCTCATTGTTTTTCAATGTAAACTCAGTATTTCACTTCGGCCGGATTGGGTGCTTTTAAAACGGCTTTTTTTTATTTCACTTCCATTTGCAGGCGCCGCTATTTTTTCTCGCGTGTATACCTTCAGTGATATAGCGATTCTTACGCGAGTTTCCGGCGAGGCATATGCGGGGTGGTATTCCGCGGCAAGTAAGATCATTTTGGCGCTCAATATGATTCCTGCGGCAATTTCCGCAAGCATTTATCCGGCAATGAGTGAATACTTTACCACGTCTCCGCATCGCCTGGGAAAAACATATATACGCGCAACAACATTTCTTCTCGCCATCTCAATTCCATCGGCAGTGGGACTATCTGTTCTCTCCCAGCCTATCGTGCTTACTTTTTATAATTCCTCGTATTTGCCGACTGCCGCAGTGCTTTCAGTGCTGTCCGGGGCATTGATATTTTGTTTTTTGAGTTTTCCGGTTGGCGCTCTTCTTGCTGCAAGCGACAAGCAGATAAGAAATACCATACTGTTCGGCGGCGCCGCAGTCATCAATGTTGTTTTGAATATATTTTTGAGCAAGCACTATCAGGCAGTCGGGACCGCATACGCATCCGTGGCAACGTATTCTTTTCTTTTTTTTGCCGGATTCCTTTGGATACGCGCGTATTGGAAAGAATATAGTCGTGAGCTTTTTGGCATTGCGGGGAAAGTGTGCGCATCTGCCGCCGTCATGGCGCTGGCGCTCTTTATATTCAGAGAACGCGCGCCGCTTGTCATAAATATTCTTCTTGGATGCGGCCTGTATGGCGCCATGCTCTTTGTGGTGCGCATAATTTCACCGGATGATGTGAAGCGCATGAGCGCAATACTTGCAAAGAAGAATACATAATATGAAAAAAACACTGCTTGTTACCCTTGATTTTTATCCGTCAGTTGGCGGCATTGCAAATTATTGGAAACATCTTGGATCGTGTATGTCGCACGATACATGGGTGGTACTTGCGCCGCCGCTTCCGCATGGAGTAAAAGAAATTGACGCACCGTATACGATATATCGTGAACCTTTTTTTTCTGGCAAGAATTGTCATTCCCGATTTCGAAAGTTTTCATATTTTTCACTCATAACGCAAATATGGAAGATAGCAAAAAAAGAACATATCAAAAAAATTATCGTGGGGCAAGTTCTGCCGGTTGGCACTGTAGTTTGGATTGTAAGTAAGCTTTTGAGAATTCCGTATTGCGTATCAGTCCATGGGATGGATGTGGGTCTTGCGAAACGTCACCGGAGAAAAAGGATGATATGTAAAAAAATACTTTTTGATGCGGAATGTGTCATAGCGAATAGTGCGTATACGGGATCACTCATTCGGGAATATGACATACCGGAAGAAAAAATTATATACGTTTTCCCCTGTCCGTCTGTTACACCGAAGCTTTTATCATCTTGTGTCATTCCGAGTGATCCGCCAACCGGCGGAGAGAATCCCGATGATATGGGTGTGCGTTCCAAAAAAATCGTATTATCAGTAGGCAGGCTCGTCGCGCGGAAAGGGTTTGAATATCTTATTCACGCCTTGCCGGAGGTTTTAGAAAAAGAACCAGATGCGGTATGCATCATTCTGGGAGATGGACCAATGGCGTCTCAACTGGAGGGACTCGTGCATGAGTTACAGCTTGAGAAGTGTGTATTTTTTATCAAAAACGCGAGTGATACGGAACTTGCCGCGTGGTATGACGTGTGTACCGTATGTGTGATGACACCATACGAAGATAATGGAGACGTGGAGGGATTTGGGATCGTCTATCTTGATGCGAATGGATTTGGCAAACCAGTCATTGGCACGCGAAGTGGCGGTGTGCCTGAAGCAGTAATAGACGGAAAGACGGGATTATTGGTTACTCCAAAGAATAGCGCAGAGATTGCACAGGCAGTGGCACGCCTACTATCTGATATGGAATATGCAAATCGATTAGGGCGGCAAGGCAGAGAGCGGGTATCAAAAGAATTTCAGTGGAGCGTGCAGGCGGAGAAATTAGAAAAAATGTTATCATAGATATATGATTTCCATTATTATCCCAAGCTATAATCAGGCACGCTCGCTTCCAAAAACATTGGAAAGCATATTGACACAGACAATGAAAGATATCGAGATTATCCTTGTGAATGATGGATCGACAGATGATACAGAAAAAGTTTTGATGCCATATAGAGATAGAATTACATACATAGCACAAGAGAATAAAGGATGTCAGGTTGCACGCAATGTCGGACTCGGTGTGGCAAAGGGCGAGTATATCATTGTATGCGATGCGGATATCATTATGAAGCCGGATATGCTTGAGAAGATGTCAGTAGTTCTTAATTCGCATCCCGATATCGCATTTGTGTACTCATCATTTTATTGGGGATGGAAATTATTTCTTGGTTTTCCGTTTGATGTGGAGCGATTGAAAGAAATGAATTATATCAATACCGCATCTCTTGTACGGAGAGAGCTGTATCCTCTTTTTGACGTATCGCTGAAAAAATTTCAGGATTGGGACATCTGGCTGACACTTGTAGGGCGAGGACAGAAAGGACAGTATATCCCTGAAGTGTTGTTCTCACTTGGAGAGCGAAAAAAAGGCATCAGTACGTGGCTACCTCGGATCATGTATCGGATTCCATGGAAGCGCATGGGGATTCATATCAAAACGCTTGATGAATACGAACAGGCAAAAAAGATCATTATAAAAAAGCATAATCTTCTATGAAAGTCCGCACCGTTATACATGTATATGGACGCGTTCAGGGAGTAGGGTATCGGTATGCGGTAGTGGAGAAGGCGCAGGAACTTTCTCTCTGTGGATGTGCACGAAATGAAAAAGATGGATCGGTATATATTGAAGTCGAAGGAGATCAAAAAGCCGTTCATGAATTTCTCAGATGGTCACGCAGAGGCCCATCCGGCGCGCGTGTTGACAAAGTCGATTTCTTTCTTCAGGGTTCTCTTGAAGATTATAAAAGTTTTTTAATATTTCATCATTAAAATATGCTCTATAGAGAAAAACCAGAGAATTTTTCGCCAAAGTTTAAAGCGGCGGGTTGTTTTTTAGAATGGGATGGGAACATACTGCTCCTTTTTCGGGCAGGCGATCGGAACGTTGATCCAAATACATGGTGCGTTCCCGCGGGAAAAATTGAAGAGGGAGAAACAAAAGAGGATTGTATTATTCGTGAAGTAAAAGAAGAAATTGGCATGTCGTATACGCCGGAACATTTTGAGTATCTGCATGAGACATATTGTAGATATACGGAGTTTGATTTTGTCTATTATGTTTTCCGTGTCAAGGTACAAGAAGAGCCCAAAATTGCTCTCAACAGAGAGCATACGGAATACGCATGGATGACGCCAGAGGAGGCGCTTACAAAACCGCTGATCCGTGATGAGGACGCGGTGATTCGGTTGATATACGGATCGCATCTGTAAGCGAATAGGGTCCTATTGCCGTTCGCTTGAGTGTTTCGCAATATGCGCCGCAGCCCAGATGCACTCCAATGTCTCTGGCGAGCGCGCGGATATACGTGCCGCTGGAAACGGTTGCACGAATGGAAAGAAGCGGCCAGTCAAAAGAAAGAAGTTCAAGTGAGTGTATGGTGATTTTTTTTGGTTTAAGTTCCGGTGTCTCTCCTTTACGTGCGAATTTGTAGGCGCGAGTGCCGGATATTTTTTTTGCGGAAAAATTCGGTGGCATTTGTTCGTAAGTCCCCGTGAAAGATTTGATGACATTTTTTATGTTTGCCAGACTATGGATAAGATGTTTGTCATCCCCGCGAAAGCGGGGATCCATCTTATGCGTAGAAGTATTTATTTTTTCTGGATTCCCGTTTTCACGGGAATGACATATAAAAGGAGTTATTTTTCCAGTGCAGTCATCCGTATTACTCGTAGCGCCAAGATGAATAACCGCTTCGTATGTTTTATCCATGCCTAAAAATTCAGACTGGCGGCGAGTATAATCTTTTCCAACAAGAAGAATAAGAAGACCTTCCGCAAAGGGGTCAAGCGTACCCGCGTGCCCAATACGTGTAATGCCGCTCTGTTTTCGCGCCCAGTCCACAATATCATGAGATGTCGGGCCTACGGGTTTATACACGAGATGAATACCTTCTTTCATTTGCAAAATGTCCATATTTTCGTTAGAATACTTGCATTATGGATACTAAAATAAAACTTTCAATTATCGTTGTCAGCTGGAATGTGCGCGCTCTTTTGGAGAAGTGCCTTGCATCTGTTTTCTTATATGCGCCGCAATTTTCCTTTGAGGTGATTGTTATTGATAACGCATCGCACGATGCGAGTGTTGATATGATAACCCAGAAATTCCCGCAGGTCAATTGCATTGCGAACGCAGATAATAAGGGGTTTGCTTCTGCCACAAATCAAGGAATACGAATTGCGCAAGGGGAGTATATACTGTTTCTGAATCCTGACACCGAAGTAACACATGGTTCGCTGGAAAAACTTGTTTCAAGTATAGAAGGTTATTCCAAGATTGGCATTGTTGCGCCAAAACTTCTCAATCCCGACGGTACGCTACAGGCCTCTATTCGGAGGTTTCCTGCACCGCTTTCGCAGTTTTTGATGTTTTTAAAATTGCACCATCTTCGCCGTGCACCGAGCCCTATTCAAAAATATCTTAATAAAGATTTTGATTATACAAAAAAACAGGAGATAGATCAGCCGCAGGGAGCGGCATTTCTTATCAGGCGAGCGGTCATTGATGCGGTCGGTCTTTTCGATGAGAAATTTTTTATTTGGTTTGAAGAGGTGGATTTTTGCAAGCGTACGCACGATGTGGGATATACAATACTATACGCGCCGGAAGCGGAGATTATTCATCATGGGGGACAGAGTTTTCGGCAGAGATTTTCATTAGACAAGCAGATTCTTTTTTATACAAGTTGTGCATACTATCTCTGGAAACATTTTTCATGGAAAAGTCTGTATGCAGTACTTCCCATGAAAGCGTACTGTACCATGCTTAGTCTGATAAAAAAAATGCGCGTAGAATCTCATTTTCTCGTATGTCATTCCCGTGAAAACGGGAATCCAGGAAAACTTTTTTTTATCACATGTGCATTCATCGCGGTTTCCTTGATTGGCTTTATCTATCCATCATTCGCGCCCGTTGGATTTCTTATTATAGTAACTGGAGTTGCGATTCTCTCCTTTCTGAAACTTGAATACGGTGTCATGGCGGTAATTGCGGAACTAATCGTCGGATCAAAAGGATACCTTCTTTCGATTTCTCTTGGAGAAGTCAGTGTTAGTATTCGCTATGTGTTGTTTGTCATTCTGTGTGTTGCGTGGTTTTTTCACAGAAAAAGTCTTCAGCAGACAAGAGTACTGCCAAAATATCTTTTCATTCCGTGTGTAGTTCTTAGCGTTATAGTCAGCGTGGGGGTCATACAAGGGTATGCTAGCGGGTATGATCACGCATCTCTTTTTCATGATTCGAATGCGTGGTTATTTTTTTTAGTGTTTGTTCCTTTTTTTGCGGGACTTGCAGATGAAGGCGCCGTGAAACGTCTTTTCACCATCGCGAGTGCGGCGCTTACCGCTCATATCGTAAAAGTGCTCGCGTTATTCTATATCATGGGACATCATGGATTTGGCATAGGGTTTATAGAAATGATGTATCGGTGGACTCGCGCCACCGGCATTGCCGAGATAACGCCGTTTGGATTTAATATTTTTCGCGTATTTTTTCAAAGTCAAATATATGCATTGATCGCGTTCTGTGTACTTCTTGCTTACGCAGGAGTATTTTTTATGCGCCATTCAGAGGATAGTATGAAAAATACTTTGCAGGATTTTTTCAAGAATCATATCAAGGAAATACTTCTTTTCATTGGCAGTGTCGCGGTAATTCTTGTCAGTTTTTCCCGGAGTTTTTGGTTTGCAGCCGGGTGTGTGGGGTTTTGTTGGCTGGTTGTGATGTTTTTTCAAAAATATCGCCTCAAATCGATTGCTCTTGTGTGTGCTGCTGTTTTCATCGGAAGCATGATGTCCGGTGTATTTCTTTTTGCATTTTCTCGATTTCCTATTCCGTTGACAAAAGGAGGTTTTAATTTTGATTTGATTGCACAACGCACGGGAAATATTTCAGATGAAGCGGCGGCGGCAAGTAGATGGAGTTCTTTGCCGGTACTCCTGAACGCGATACAACAAAAACCATTTTTTGGATACGGATTTGGAAAAGAGCTTACTTATATTTCAAAAGATCCGCGTATATTAGAGGCGAATCCAAGTGGTGTATATACCACCTATGCATTTGAGTGGGGATACTTAGACATGATGGTGAAGTTTGGTATCGTGGGACTCGTATGCTATCTTTTTTTACTTCTACGAATTCTTTTATGGGGATGGCGAGCGATACGTTTTTCACCACTTGTCTTTGGCGTATGGCTCGGTCTTATCGCTGTCATGATAACGCATATATTTTCGCCGTATCTCAATCATCCGCTCGGCATAGGATATGTCATCCTTGCGGGGGTGTTGTTTGAGAGATTGAAGAAATAAAAATTGACATATATCAATATTTTCAAAAAATATATGGATAGCAAAAATACTATCTCGACTTCCGAAGCTCGAAAAAATATTTTTAGCATCACAAAGAACGTTCAGGTTCCAAGTACGTATTATACGCTCACGGAAAACGGCAAACCAAAGGCCGTTATACTATCTGTCAAAGAATTTGAATCATGGCAAGAAACGCTTGAGGTTATAAAAGATTTTCCGAATCTCAAGAAAGACATTACTGATGCTCGTAAAGATTTGAAAACCGGCAAAACTATTTCATTACAAGCTTTTTTGAAAAAAACGAACACATGCCGTATCTCGTCATCTTGCCAAAAAAAGTTCAAAAAGATCTTAACGCCATAGACTCGCGATATGTAGATAGGATTTTTGCCGCGCTTGAGGGGCTTTTATACGACCCGTTTTTAGGTAAGAGATTAAAAGGAGAATATCGAAATTACTATTCATATCGCGTGTGGCCGTATCGCATTATGTATAGTAGTGAAAAAGAAAAACTTTTTATACTCATTATTCGTATTGGTCATTGGCAGAGAGTGTATTGAGGAGTGGCGCAGTATGGCTTGAACTCGGCCAGAATGCGGAGGTCTTGACAAAATATCTTAAATATGGGATAATGGCAGAATGAAGTTCCTTCACATAAACTTACGATTTTTCCTTATAATTTCTAACGAGTTCGCAGGCGAAAGCGAAGCTTTCATCTGGGACGAGTGACGGAATTTCAAGTGTGATAACGCTTATATTTTCGGCACAAGACAGAGGAGACCCATAATCTCTTGTGTCTTGTGACCGAAAATCCATGAAGACAACCCTACCAGCGGGTAGCTGGCAATTTTCTGGCTAAGAGTCAGGAAGGAGACGTACCGTGAAGTACGGCAATCTCACACTGGGACAGATCGAAGCGGGGATCAACAAGATTGGAGGGGAGGAAAGGTTCATACTCCTCCTTCAAGACAAGCTTGTGATTACGCAAAAGGTTCAGGAGCAGCCAGCTCCCGTGCCTGTCGCGACGGTCCCACTCGAGCCTCGTGAGTGGCAGGTCTGGAAGACGCTCAAGAACAATAATGAGCTCAAGACAGCCGACCAGTTCCGCAAGGCTTTGAAGAAGGCCAAGCGGAAGATCGGCGATTGGGGAAATGACATCCTCGGTCGAGTCGACCTCATGGAAGGCATAGATCAGGACGAATACGAACTCGTCATCGCCTCCGGTCGGGAACTCGGCTTCACCAAAGCCGTGACTCGTAAGGAGCTTCAGGAGCGAGCCTATCAGCTCGGCCTGGAGAAGTGCCCGGCTCGGGTTGGCCCATTGCTTCGTGTGGAGTACGGGGATCAGCCCAATGGTGAGCGGCTACTCGTCGACATGGAAGCAGTCGCCGTCTCGGTTGGCGGTCTGGACGTGTTCTACGTCGGGCGTGATTCCGACGACCTCTGGCTCGACGCGGGCAGCGGCCATCCTGACGACGGGTGGGGTCCCGATCGTTGGATGTTCCTGCGCCGCAAGTCCGTTTAGCTCTTTGACCTTATGTTCCTTTGGTTTTCATGTCCTTTGGAACTTAGTCTTAGACCTTTGTCCCCGTGCAAAATTGCATAGGGACTTTTATTTTACAATCTGAGTCTGATGAAAAATGCCCTCGGTGTGGCTCTTTGTCATCCCCGCGAAGGCGGGGATCCAGTAAAAGACAGATTATTTCGAGTAGGCTGGATTCCCGTACCACAGGCATTGCGATTTCTCTGAGCTCAAGGTCTCGCTCAGAAATCGGGAATTTTCACGGGAATGACATTTTTCTACAGACTCAACTTATTTTTATACCCCCGCGCAAAATCAGCTCCGGAGAGTATTTTCTTTCCTTCGAGCTGTACAGAATCAAGCTGGAGGAATCCTTCATCGCATTGCGCGATAAGCGCGCCCTGATACTCAAAGATAGTTTTTTCATTTTTTAGGAGTGAAAGCTCTACCGGATGCGCCGCCAAAATTTTTAAGCGTACGCCATCCAGCTCTGTCCATGTGCCGGGCCATGGATTAAGCGCGCGAATATGACGGCCAATATCTCGCGCGGATTT
>JACPMJ010000028.1 GCA_016186045.1 Candidatus Uhrbacteria bacterium
GCCGTGAATGATGAATTTGATAATATATGATTCTTCTCGGGTACGAGACATACGACTTTTTTGTAATCTTAATAAAGAGTACTATTTTACCATATCCAGTATATAAGAAAAAGAGTATTTCGTCAATGCGATAACGAAAAGTGTATACTATCGATAATTCGCTCCAACAGCATCTGAAATACGATGGAATCCGTCTTTTTTCATAAGCCGTACAAGTCCTTGATTTATCGCGCTTATGACTTGCGGACCCTCAAAAATCATGCCGGTAATCATCTGGACAAGCGAGGCGCCATTGCGTATCTTTCTATACGCGTCTTCTGCGGTAAACACACCGCCGCAACCAATAATCACATATCTCCCGCGCGTTTTTTTATACAGATACGAAATCATCTCATCCGAAAGATCTCGCACTACGAGGCCACTCATTCCCCCGACATCCGGCACAGATGTATCGAGTATTTTTTTATTATCCCGTTTTTTTGTAAGGTTTGTGCAAATAAAACCTGCGATATGATGTCGATCCACCACCGCGATAAGCGCATCAAGATGCTCGCGAGACAGATCCGGAGAAATCTTCAAAAATATCGGCTTGCTATTTTGAACGCCATCAATTGCCGCTAAGAGTCCTTCAAGTTTTTCCGCATCCGTAAACGGTTCGCCTCCGTAGGCGTTTGGACAGCTGATATTGATAGTGTAATAATCTCCGATATTCTCTCGTACAAATGTTTCATATGCTTTTTTATAATCAGCAATGCCTGTTTCTGTCTCCACTGTCGCCGCACAATTTGTCTTTGCAATGCTTATGCCGATGGGAATAGTACATTTTTTATTTTTCAAACGGCCGGCAATAACTTCACAGCCATCATTTTTCAATCCATAGTACACAAGAAGTGATTTTGATTTCTTGAGCCGCCAAAGCCGCGGCTTCGGATTTCCCTCGCACGGCTCGCCCGTAACAGATCCGACTTCCGCAAACCCAAACCCCATAGACGGCAAGATACTCGTAAGCTCGGCATTCTTATCGAATCCGGCGGCGAGGCCGATGGGATTTTTGAAATGAATGCCACACACATCCTGTTCGAGAAACGAATGCGCATACGAAAAAAATATACACGTCACTCCTCTTCCAAGACTGAAGGAACCAAGAAATTTTCCGAGACGAATCATTGATTCATGAATGTGTTCAGGGTCAAAAAGAAAGAAATACTGCTTTAGAATGCGTGTATACAAAAAGTGAGTAATACTGTTTCTGAAACGTATACAATATTCGATCATACTATTCGTTCGTTCTTTATCATCTTATTGTCTTCCCTCAATCGCACCCAGAAGCACTGCGGCCGCTATACCCAGCCGGTGATCCAAAAGATGTCCGGTATCTAAAGAAAAATCAATATCCATTTTTGGAACAAACGGATTGAATCGCTGTTTGAACATGCATACGCGCGTCCCGCCAATATCGACATAATATGTTTGCGGAATAAGATTCGTCAAGAACCTTCGAATAAGCGCAAAGAGCATGCTGTCTTCTTTTATAAAACCGATATCCTTATCAAATGCATCCATGATAACCCACTCATCCTTTAAAAAATATGACTTTACTCCCTTTCGCCGCAAAGCGCCAATTTTTTGTTGTGTCCCCGAAACAAACACATCGTATGTCGCGGAAACATCAAGAATCTGCCGCGCCTGTATGGAAAGTACCTCTTGCTTCTTATCTTCGCCGGTATACAGACGAATATCTTCACGAAGTTTAAATGCCTTCATGGAGGCAAAAAGAACCACCTTTCCCTGCTCATCAAAAATATGAAACGACTCGCCAAAAAACTTAAAAAACTTTTTTCGTAACATGTACGTATTTCGCGAAAATAACTCTTCCATATAGATGCTGTTTATTTCTTAATTTTTTCTCTATTCTCTCATAATGAAAAAAATTATACATCATGAAGTACTCCCCTTTTCAAAAGATAATCCTTAATCTGATCAACGTCGCTATCCGCTAAAATTTCTCCGTCAATATCAAATGTCGGCGTTTTTTCCTGTCCGGATTTTTGTATCAACTCATCAAAATATGTCGAGTTGGCACGCACCTCGCGTTCCTCAAATTCAATATGATTTTTTTGTAAAAAAGCAAGCGCGTCAGTGCACCACGGACATCCGCTTTTCGTATATATAATGATATGCATATTTACCAATTTAAAGACCAAATGGAATATGTAAGAAGGGTTGCAAAGCTCACCCAAAAAAGACAGGGTATCAAAAGCCATGCCGCCATCCTATCTATTTTTTCAAATGCCCGGATAGTATATGTGATCATAATCCAAAGCAGGATAACACCCATCAGCGCTAAACCAACATCATGCATGCCAAAAAAGAATACCGACCATAGCGTATTGAGGCCAAGCTGAATCATGAATAGTATTAATGCGGTGCGCACATACATTTTGCCACGTTGTTCCCATATGAGAAATACCGCCATGCCCATAAGCGTATAGAGCAAAAACCACACTGGTCCAAACACCCAATGTGGGGGAGTAAACCATGGCTTTGTAAGATTCGCATACCATCCAAAAATTTCAGGAATAATTACTATTGATCCGATAGCTCCTGCAATTTGCGAAAGAAGAATCGCATATACAAGACAGCGAATTTTTTGCGTCATATGCATAGGGTATTTAAGGATATATCTTCATGGTACCATGAAATATGTTATTGAGAAACAGTTCTTTTGCGATAGACGGCGATGCATCCTTTCTGTCTGATTTTTATAAATTCCTTGTTTATTTCTTTTTCTAAAAAATCAGTGCCAACCATACTCCTATCATCAATGAATAGCAAGATACCGTCATCTTTCATAACTCTCTTAAAATCTGGAACTGCTTGAACCGCGGAATGGATTGGCAATCCTTTTACGATGACCGTATCCACGGAAGCATCTTTCAGCGGCGAACTGCGATAATCTCCTACAAGTTCCATATCGCGTTTCTCGTAGCCACGGAGATCATCTTGAGTGTGTTTCATACGATAATATGAATCTTGTCCCTCCAATGACAGATGAATAACACGATCCGATCCCAACGCATCGCGGGGCACCACATCATACCCACTCCCAGGATAATATGCAACATCAATGCCCTGTTCTTTGCGTATGTGTCGTAAATCCCTTTGAATAGCTTTTTCTGTACCAATAAAAGGACCGAACGTCAAAAACCAGAGCGCATCTTTCAAATGAGCCCATCTGCTTTCGAGATGCATATGATAAAATTCACGCACTTCTGCTTCTGTCTGGGAATGCGGCAAGTGAGCATCAATACTCCGCGGATCAACAACGGAGCTCAAAATGCTTTGCTGTTTTTTATTGAGCTTATCAAAATCGATAATACGTTCTGAATATTCAAATGAGGCTTTTTTCCTTTTTTTGCGCAGGCCCTCGCGTATCCGCTCGACACCTGATGATTTTTTTTTCTCCGTTTTCTCTATTTCTACTTGTTTAAACTCCTCTTTTTGTTCGTAATTCTCAAAAGACTTTACGGATATCTCTCTCAGTAGCTCCTGTTGATTAAGTTGTGGAGGAATGAGTTTTTGTGGAATTGACATATGAAGTTTATATTCCTCTTATGCAAAAGAGATACTCATGGCACAAATGTAAAATCCCATCTACCTATAAATCTATGTCTTTCCTGATGTCTTCACTCTCTTTACTGGATTTTTTACTATCTTCTTTGTTTTTTTCTTTGCTTTCTTTTTGACTTCTTCCTTTTTCACTGTTTGTGTTTGCATCTGTTTAGGGATAAAACCTATGTTCTGTTGTTGTGTTCCAAGGAAAGAAGTCATAAATGGAATCTGATTTGCGGTCAAAGGCGGTGGTAGTATCCCATTCTTCTGTGGCATTATCTGGGATTCTGTAATATGCAAAGCTCCACGAACATTCATAGTGAAATACCGTGATGTGTACTGATTTCCCACACCGTCCTTCACAGTTACCTGATACGCATAATCACGAAGAGCGTCAATCTTTGGATAAAATGAAAGTACAGCATTCGTACTCAATTTCTCTGATATAAGCGTTTCTGCTTTTTCTATATCTGCAGCGCCATAGGTACCGGGAATGAGATGGAGCAGTTCTATAGATG
This sequence comes from Candidatus Uhrbacteria bacterium, assembly GCA_016186045.1. Taxonomy (GTDB): domain Bacteria; phylum Patescibacteriota; class Patescibacteriia; order JACQRZ01; family JACQRZ01; genus JACPMJ01. Next base: position 4,131 of record JACPMJ010000028.1, read on the forward strand.
CTGTTGACGGTTCGTCGGTATACACAGTAATGTCAACACGCTTGGGAATATCATAGTAGGATTGAGTCATGCTAGATGAAAAATTTAAAAATGCTTTGCGATTCTCTTCTACAATTTTTTTTATCTTAATAGCTGTAATATTCGGTGTTGTAATATCCTGTTGATGAAGCGACATGTCACTTATTTGCGATGAGGATGGCGGAACAGTAAACACAAGATCCGGTGTTTCAATAATTGCATATCCGGATGATGTTTTTTCTTCATTATACCGCCCGCGCATTCTCATACGAAAATGAATGTCTGATCCGGGAATAAGTCCATCAAGCACTACCGAATGTACGCGGCGACACTGCTCTTCTGCACAGTCAACTTCTTTCCAAAAACCGTATGACGTGTCTCGGCCATAGTCAATGTATGCCTCTGTCATATCTGCGTCAGTAGTCCATGAAAGTGTTGCCTGATGCGAATCTCCCTTGATACTCATGGCGGTAATGCGTGGCGCGGAAAAATCAAAGGCTTGCGTATCTTGAAAAAGAAGTCTCCACATCCATCCACGTTCAATAGTATCTCCATAAAAACGAAATGTAAGAGTCGCTTTCCCTTCCATCATCGCCTCTGATTTTTTTCGCGCCTCTTGTGCCTCTTGTTCTTTTGTAAGTGTTGTAAATGATGGGCTACTATGAAAATTAATCATCTTCATACCCTCCATGCGACGATGATAGCGTTGAACGCCTTTCCCATCTTCTATTAAAACCGTATATGGGTAAAGTGTTCCTGATTTTAAATTGCGAAGATACACTTGATGTTCTTTTGTAAGTGCGTCATTTTTATATTCATTTCCAAATGCGATGGTCTCTCCATATTGCAACCATGTTTTTGCCGGCTGTGATGTATTCCATGTAATCATTGCTGTTTGCGATGTTATCTTCTGAACAATAACGCTCGACGCTTCTATTCTTCCCTCTCTAACATCTTCTCCATCAATACGATAATCCGTGTGTTTCGCATATACAACATTTGGAAAAAAAATAAATCCGATACTTACTGCAGATAGTATGGCAGTAAAAGTAATCAGAGAAAATTCTCTTTTTCTACTCATATACACTTCTTTAAAATTTCTCAGAAAGTTCAATCTGCACTTTGCTTCGGTATGGGCGAAATTTGAACTCGTAGTACATTTCAGTAGTCCGATTTTTTAGACAGTCTGATCAGACTTCGTCGAAAAAGACTTGGTTCCTGATCGGAGAGGGAGGGATTCGAACCCTCGAGACCCGTAAAGGTCTAACAGTTTTCAAGACTGTTTGTTTCAACCACTCACACACCTCTCCAATCAAAAACCAAAAAAATAACTACACTACGACCCCTCCAATTTTATATAGGTGAGTATACCCATTTATTTCTATTTTGTCAATAATTCACATATATAAAAAGTCCTTCACGAGAAGGACTTTTTGCTTTACCATCCAAGCCTTTTATTACTCACTCAACATCTTATCAATTGCCGCCTTTACCTCACTGTAGGGAACCGCGCCCGAAACCAAAACATTTTTTCCATTTGGTCCAAGTACGATACTTCCCGGTGTACCATCTACTCCCGCGGTCTGGCCTTCATTCAAATCATTCTGCACCTTTTTGGCAAACTTCCCGCCATCAAAACATTCTTTGAATTTTGTTTCATTCATCCCAAGCTCTTTCGCAAGCGGCGTGAGCTGATCAAGCGCAAATCCCGTTCCGCCTGACGTAGTCCGCTCAAACATCTTATCAATATACTCAAAATATTTTTTCTCTCCTCCCACTGCTCCCGCACACTCTGCCGCCTCTGCTTCTTTGACCGCGTTCGCATGAAAACTCAATGGAAAATGCCGAAAAACAAATTTTACCTTATCTTTGTATTCATTAAATGCTTGTTCCACTGTGGGGTGAAACCGTTTGCAAAATGGACATTCCAAATCCGAATATTCCACAAATGACACTTTTGCGTTTTTATTTCCCCGAACACGATCCTCTGATCCAACTGGTTTTACCGTACCGGTCGCGGATCCATTCGCGGGAGGCTGTTGTGACGGTGTTGGAGATGGAGCTGGTGCTGGTGCTGTCGGCGCCGTGTTTCCCGCCCCATTTCCCAATGCCAATCCGGTGCTTCCCTGCGCACGCAAAGCAAAATAGGTTGTTGGAATTCCCATAAGTAATACGCCTACCACAAGCCCGCCAAAAAATATTTTCCATGGTGTCAAAGAAATGGAAAATGTCATGTTGTTTTTGTTATCGTTTCGCTCAGGATCGATCCGTTCTTCAATAATCACTTCTTGAGGCTGTGACTGGTCAAAATCAGGATCATACGGAACATATACTTTCGTCGTTTCTGACATAGAATGACATGTATGTTAATTTTTAGCTATTATGAGTGTAGAAAAAAATACAAATCCTGTCAAGGATGTTTCTCTTACAGTACTCCCAGATCCTGTAGCGCCCTCTTAAACTGTGATACTGCCTGACGCGCTGCTCCCTGACCCAATGAATATGACGCCTCATGCGCAAGTTTGTTTCGTGTAATATGCGCGGACCAGACATTCCGAATATTCGGATGCCGATATGCCGCGAGTTTCAAGCGCTCTCCTAGACTTACCCCTCCAAAACCCATCGCCTTCAAAGAATGATCCAACAGCTTGTCCGCCTCTAGCACCGCTAACTTCCAGCTCACATCTTCCCGTCGACTCAACAGTTCTTCAATCTGGTTCCACCGTTTTTGAATATCTTCCTTACTGAGTCCATAAAGCTCCGGACGTTTGAAAAACTTTTTTATAAAAATAATGCCGACAACGATGATGACAATAAAAAAAATACCTCCCAGTATCCAAAGTATAACCGCAAAACTTGAAAGATTTATTTCGGTTTCCATAAAAATTTATAAAGATGTAAGGGAAGGTCTGCGCGTATGCCAATCGGTCGTTTGTTGATATGCGTGTCCCGTCGCAAGAATCGTCGCCTCATCAAAATGTTTTCCCAATAATTGCATTCCAACCGGTAATTCTTTTCCATCTCGCATCACAAAACCGCACGGAACGGACATACCGGGAATACCCGCAATGTTTGCAGACACGGTAAAGATATCCGCAAGATACATTTGCAATGGATCATCTATTTTTTCGCCAAATACAAACGGCGCTACCGGAGAAGTTGGCGTAAGAATACAATCAACCTGTAAAAATGCCTCTCTGAAATCTCTCGTCATAAGCGCACGCACCTTTTGCGCCTGTTTATAGTATGCGTCATAATATCCTGCCGCCAGCACATACGTGCCAAGCATGATTCTGCGTTTTGCTTCTGCGCCAAAGCCCTCTGAACGTGATCGTACATATGTCTCAATAAGGCTCCTCGTATCTTGGGCGGTATGCCCATATCGCATACCATCGAATCGCGCAAGATTTGAACTTGCCTCTGCCGGCATAATGACATAATACGTTGCAAGCGCGTAGGATGTATGCGGCAAACTCACAGAAATTATCTCCGCACCAAGCCGCTGATATTCCATAACAGCATCATCCACACATTTTTGAATATCCGCATCTATCCCCTCAATAAAATACTCCCTTGGAATGCCGATTTTCATTCCTTTTACTCCACGAGAAAGATGCGGCAAGACGGAATCGGCTGATGCCCTACCACTACTTGAGTCGTGCGGGTCGGCTCCTTTGATTGCGTCAAATACTATTGTCACGTCTTCGACGGTTTTTCCAAACGGCCCGATCTGATCAAAAGATGATGCAAGGGCAATAAGTCCATATCGCGATACTGCGCCATATGTAGGCTTCAAACCAGTGACGCCGCAAAGCGCAGCCGGCTGGCGAATGGATCCGCCAGTATCCGATCCTAATGAGGCGATGCACTCATCTGTAGCAACAGCTGCCGCAGATCCGCCGGATGATCCGCCTGGAACTCTATTTGTATCCCATGGATTTTTTGTGGGGCCATATGCTGAATTTTCCGTGGAAGAACCCATGGCAAATTCATCAAGATTTGTTTTTCCAAGAAAAATCGCGCCTTCTTTTTCTAATTTTTCAATGACAGTTGCGTTATAGCTCGCAACGTAATTCTTGAGTATCCTTGATGCGGCAGTTGCCTGCACTCCGGAGATAAGAATGTTATCTTTAATGGCTATAGGGATTCCTTCGAGAAGCCCTAATACGTGACCCTTGGAAATTTTTTCATCTATACGAGCGGCGCGTGTAAATGCCTGCTCTTTTGTATACGCTAAAAAGGCATGAATAGTTTTATCCACGCGATCTATCTGATCAAAACATTCTTGCACAAGTTCGTGACAAGAAAATTCTTTTTTACTGAGTCCCTCATGCGCCTCGCGCACGGTATACATATTCAGCGCCATACTATTCTTCAAATATTCCCTTCACTTTCAGCATATCCCCTACATTGTCAGGAAATGCGCGTAAGACATTCTCGCGCACATCTGCATTGCATTGTATCACTTCATCCGCGTTGCGGATATTTTCCAGTCCATCAACCTGATACCGATACTCCACACCTGCAGTATCCGCTTCCTGCAATTGTGCAACATACTCCAAAATGGAAGACAGCTGTTTCGTAAATCGCTCCCGTTCTTCAGCAGAGCATTCCAGCCGTCCAAGCTGTGCAATATGATCAATGTCTTTTTGAGTGAGTGCCATACTATAGAGTTACATGTGCGCTTAGTATATCATAAAGAGACCTTCTGTCAATTCCTGTCATCCCGAGTCCAAGATCGCAGTCTGGGGTAAACTCCATGAAGGATCCCGTTAATATAATGTTTTTAAGAATGACAGTTTTTAGACAGTCTGAAATCTACGTTTCCAGTATCTTGAGAAACTCTTTTTCGGAAACAATACGCACGCCAAGTTTTTTTGCTTTTTCGAATTTTGAACCCGGATCAACGCCTGCCACCACATAATCCGTTTCCTTGCTCACTGATGATGATACATCTCCGCCGCGCGCGCGTATTTTTTCTTTTGCGTCATCACGAGTAAGTGTCTCAAGTGACCCGGTAAGCACAAAAGTTTTTCCCAAAAGCGACTGAGTCACAGTATGTATGAGGCGCTTCACCACAACTCCGTTCTCTAAAATGCTCTGAATACATTTTTTGTTCTTTGTATCTTGTAAGTATTCATACACACTTTGCGCGACAATCGGTCCTACATTGGGAATCGCATCCAGCTCCTCGCGGCTCGCATGAAGAACATGTTCGAGCGATCTGAATCTCTTCGCAAGATCAAGCGCAGTTTCCTCTCCCACATGATGAATACCAAGCGCAATGAGGAAGCGTGGTAGTGTAATATGCTTGCTCGCCTGAATCGCTTCAACTAAATTTTTTGCGGATGTTGCCGCAAATCGTTCCAGCGGCTCCAGATCTCCTTGTTTTAATGTAAAAAGATCCGCTGCGGTACGCACCAATCCCGCATGCGCAAGCTGATCGATAATCTTTTCTCCAAGTCCATCAATATTGAATGCTTTTTTTGATACAAAATGAATAAGTTGCTCCCGTTCCTTTGCAAAACAACGTTTGTTTGAGCAGCGAAGCGCGACCTCCCCCTCGTGGCGCACAACCGGTGATCCACATACCGGACACGCGCGTGGAATATGGATTTTTTTCTCGTGTCCGTTTCGCATTTCTGCCATAACACGAATAACCTTCGGAATGATATCTCCTGCCTTTTCAATAATCACAGTATCGCCAACACGCACGTCAAGCCGATTAATTTCGTCCATATTATGAAGCGTGGCATGTGTCACGGTTGTTCCCGCAAGAGCGGTCGGCTCAAATGTCGCGACAGGTGTCAATACGCCGGTACGCCCTACTTGAAATGAGACACTTTTTAATACCGTAGTCGCCTGTTGGGCTGGAAACTTAAATGCGATCATGCATCGCGGCGTTTTTCCGACAACGCCCAGCCGTGCGCAAAGAGCGTTGTTATTCACCACCACCACAACGCCATCTATCCAATAGGATAATGATTCCCGTTTTTTCAAAAGATTCGAACGATAGACAGACACGGCATGTCGGTCTTTGCAATATGCCTCATACGCTCCATTCGTTTTGATACCCATCATGCGTAAAAGCTCATGTGTCTGCTGATGTGTGGTAATGCCAAATGATGGTTCATGTAAAAGTGCATATCCAAAAAAACTCAAATGCCGAGATGCCACAACACTGGAGTCCAATTGCCGGATACTTCCTGCGGAAACATTACGAGGATTTGCAAACAGTGGTTCTCCTTTCTTTTTCTGTTGCCTATTCAACGTATCGAAAAAAATTTTTTCCATGAATACTTCTCCTCGTACTTCAATATCCCCGGAAAAATCAATCAGACGGTGACGAAGTTTTTTTTCATCAATCCCTTGCCCTGAAAACGTATGCAAAAAATCGCTGACCTCTCTCTCACTCGGATGTCGCAATTGCAAAGGAATCTGTTCGATTGTTTTTAAATTATTGGTAACATCCTCTCCTTCTTTTCCATCTCCCCGCGTAGAACCAATAACAAGTACGCCGTCCCGATATACAAGCGCAACCGCAAGTCCGTCCATTTTCACTTCCGCATAATAGTCAAAATGGCTGTGCGGCGCATGTTTCCGTATTCGCTCCTCCCAATCAAAAAATTCCTCCTCACTGAATACGTCTTCAATGGAAAGCATGGGGATGGCATGCTTTACTTTTTTAAATCCTTCAAGTACTGCTCCGGCTACCCGCTGGGTTGGGGATACCTGCGTAATGAATTCCGGAAACTCTTTTTCAAGCGCAAAGAGCTCATGTTTGAGCGAATCAAGCGCCTCGTCAGTAATTTCCTGGCGATCCAATACGTGATAGAGATACCGATGATGGTCAATAGTTTCGCGTAATTTTTGTATCCGTTGATGCGCTTCCTGTTTTATCATATATATACATTACACAGACTGGATCCCCGTACCACGGGCATTGCGATTTATACCCACTCGAGTACTCGTGGATAAATCGGGAATTTTCACGGGGATGACATGTTCCATGTCATTTCTGTGCCGGCTCCTCGCTGAACAACACGAAGTCAAACATATTTGAGAGCGCGCTTTGCGCGGGAAATATCACACGACTGCTCTGCTCGAACCGACGATATGAACCGGTTGGATTTGCAATAATATAATTGGGAATGGGGATCAAGTCGCTGGTTGCCGACGTATCTGAATGGAGGGTAAGGGCAAACCGGGAAAGATCGCAAAACATGGTCTTTACACGGATGATCATCGGCTTTCCCGCACTGTCATACGAAGCAAGATTGACAACAACTGACCGGGTGTTTGCATCAAGCGGTTGCTGAAAATCTTTCTTTACCTGCGCATTATCTTCCCAATTGATGGAGTTTCCACTCTCCCATTGCACAATACTTGTCTCAATCCACGGGCGCTGGTCTGTGGGCGCGCATGATTCGCGCTCCCATGAAATTTTGAGCGCCTGCAATGACAAAATTCCAAAAATCGTACCGCCGGACTCCGTATACAAGCGTGCCTGCACTGATGCGTTTTCCGGCAAAAACATCTTCTCTATCCTCTCAACCTCCCGTGAAAATTTCAAAGAATCAACAGCGCCAGTTGCATCCAAAAAGCTCCATCCATATCCCTGCTCATTCGCATCCAATGACACGTTGCCGCGTTCCGTATCCCGCTCCTCTTTCCGTATCTGCCAAAGAGTATCTTCAACACCTGATTCTGCCGCATACTGCGCGACAAGCGAATAATCCACGCTTCTGCCGTATTGAAGAGAATTCAGCACAAACAAAACAAGCTCGCTGCCGAGAATGAGAATACCTGACGTAATCATCAACGCCATGATCAGCACCGCGCCTCTTGTATATTTTTTTTCGTATGTGTAGTTTTTTTCTGTCATACTTCTATCGCTTATATTCTCGCGTGGAAACTGTGGTCTGAAGCGTCATACTGGGCGCTTTGCCGCGCAATCCGCTTACGCGTGATGATGCGCGTACGCTTACAGTGACCTTTGGCTGTGCGTTTGCGCCATAGTCCAATGATCCATCCGATTGTTCTTCCAAGGGAAACGGATCTTTTTGCGGTGCAATAAAAAACATCAATCGGTCAATATGGATATCCTGCGATGATGCACGATGCCATGTCGCTCCATCATCTTCGCTCATGAGAAGCATGCATGGAGCCCCCTGGTCCGCATCATTGCACAGGGTAGGCGCCGGAATATTCGTATCTGCGCCGCGACGAACAAGAACTTTTTTTCCATCAAACGTGGTAAGCGCAAGTAGTGTGTTCCCGTCAGAAGCGACAGCTTCATGTTGCGGCTGTACATACCACGCATATGTCACACTTCCGCTCCTGATGCTTGATGAAATCTTATTGATGAAAAATCGCATGTCATCCTGCAAACGCTGAAGTGCAACAGTCCTGCGCTGAGCCTGTTGCGCGCGACTGAACACATCCGACACAATCACGATAAGAAGTGAAAATAAAAAAATAGTGATCACCATTTCCACAAGCGTAAATCCCTTTGAGTCGTATGTATTGCTGTTCATAGATGTGTTTATCGCCAATTCATAAGTCGCTCAATAATACGCGCGGATTGTGCTCGTCCCGCGATCTTGTATACAACTTCTGATGTCACTTGCATGCCTGCCATTATTGACGATACGTCGCACCCTCCATCAGTCACCACTGTTTCCGCCACTTCTCCTGTCTTGGAAACGCATATCGGATCTAATACTATTCTGCGATAATACTGCGTAGACACTGCTGTGACAGAAGCATTTCCCGCATATTGCGTATATAATTCTGAATCAAGAAATACACGGTATGCTGAATCAAATTGATCTGAAGCGCAAGATGTTGATTCAAAAGATTGGAGCGTTTGTACGGTTGAAACAACTGCACAATGCGTCGCAAGCGTCAATCCCGCATCCCATGGCTGGCTTGAAAGCCAATTACCATCGCGAATATTCCTTGCAAGCTCCGCTCCCTCTCGCGCCAGATTAAATGCCGTGAGTCGCATGACTGCCGTGGTCTCGCTCCGCACATTTGCCGTTGTGAGTCCGAGCACGCCAAGCAGGCCTGTGGTAATGACAAATACCGCTGCCATGAGCTCAATGAGCGTTTGGCCACGTTTATCGCGAATTATTTTTTTTAAAACAAGACTCATACGGCACTTACTATGATGGTACAGACTCCACTGAAATATCGTCAAAAATTTTCTTCTGCGTCACTGCCACTGCACGCTGTTTGACAAGCTCAAGAAGCGCAAGGAAACTCACGATAATATCTGTCTTCGAAGCGGCATTTCGGATAAGATGATGAAAATAGAGCTGCATGCGCGACGCCAGTACGTTCCTGATATGCTCCATCTTGTCATGAATAGTAATCCGTTCGTCAAACGAAATTCCCCGAATGCGACGTACTGAAACTCTGCGCGACGCAAGAAGCGTATATGCCTGCAGAAGTATCTGACAGGTCAGGGCTTTCGGCGCGAGAAAACTTCGCGCACCAATTTCTCGCACATACGGGCGCGGAAACCCAACAACTCCTGCGGCATACAACGACTCAATCATTTTCGCGGCATACTGAAACTCCTGATAAAGCTTGAGCTGGCGCTGGAGATCATGTATCTCCTCTTCTTCTTCATGGTGAAGTTGCGGAAGCAATGATCGGGACTTTATGAGGATTAATTTTGCCGCAACCACAAGAAAATCCGCAAGCTCGTCCATATGATGCGCACCTGCGAGCCGAGCGAGAAGCTGAATATAGTCATCCGTAACTTTCGCGAGTGACACCTCGGTAATATCAAACTCCTCCTTCTCAATAAGCTGAAGAAGAAGATCAAGCGGCCCGTCAAATGTTTTGTATGCAATGTCAAGCATGGGCAAACAATTCTCAATTCCTTCTTCCCATTATCTTTTTTTCTTTATCGCCTTCTTTGTCTTCTTTTTTATTTTTTTCTTTCGCACGATGCTAAACGCGCCACTCGTCGGTTTTTCCGCAAGCACAAAATGTTTCAGTAAAATGCGAAAAGATTCCGTGAAACTTCCGCTTGGAAAAAATCCATGAATATTTTTTGAAAATTTTGTATCCAAAAAAACAGGAACCTTATGATATCCGCCGAACGATGTCAGGGCTGCTTTTTTCTTTTTCAAAAAAGCCCATAATTCTTTTTCTGACGGAATACGTATCTTTTTTGCGCCTGCAAGTTTCGCAATCTTTTTCATATCCAAGAGGTGCCCGGCGGAAAGCACGGCGATCAGAAATCCTTTGTCTGATTTTAGAAGAAGCACTTTTGCGATAGCGGTAAGCGGAACGCGAAGTGTCGCCGCGACATCAAATGCCGTATAGACCGTTTTATGCGGCACTATCTCGTGGTGTAGCGATTTATTTGTAAGATAGGAAACTAATTTTTTCGGAATTGGCATATGTTCTATCGTTATGGTTTTACATGTATTTTTAATCCTAATTCTTTAAGCTGGCTCTGCTCAACATTGTTTGGCGCTCCAACGGTAAGATCACGGCCGTCTCCGGTTTTGGGAAATGCAATCACCTCCCGAATACTTGGCTCACCCAAAAGAATCATGAGAAGGCGGTCTATGCCAAGCGCAATGCCGCCATGCGGAGGCGCACCATACTCAAACGCTTCCAGCATATGTGTAAACATAGCCCTTCGCTCTTCACTAAATCCAATACGTTCGAAAATTTTTTCTTGAATGTCCTTTCTATGGATACGAATACTTCCCCCGCCAATCTCATATCCGTTCATGACCGTATCATATTGCCATGACTTCACTCGATGCGGATCCGTGTCTAACAGCGCAAGATCCTCGCTTCGCGGCATGGTAAACATATGATGCATGGGTGCGTAATGCCCGTTTTCCCTGTCCGGTTCAAATAATGGAAAATCAATGACAAAAGCCGGCGCGAGTACATCAGGATCAATCAAGTCCAGTCGTTTGCCAAGTTCCGCGCGCAACTGACCCAATGATTCCTGCACAATACCACGCGCGTCCGCTCCAAAAAAAATAATATCGCCACTGGTTGCCTGCAATTGAGTGATAATGCGCTGAACGACATCATCATCCAAATATTTAAGAATCGGCGACTCGTTCTCAAATCCGGATCCATCGTTTCGTTTTTCTTTTACTTTGATGAACGCAAGTCCCTTTGCACCATATTTTCGCACAAGCTCGGTAAGCTCATCAATGGCAGAGCGCGTGAGGCGCGACACGCCGCCGCCGATACATAGCGCGCGTACCACTCCTCCAAGCGAAATTGCATCAGTAAATACTGAAAATCCGCATCCGCGTACTGTTTCTGTGATATCATATATTTCCATGCCAAACCGTAGATCCGGCTTGTCCACGCCATACTTGAGCATGACTTCATCATAGGGAATCCGCGGAAACTGCTGATAGAGCAGACGCTTTTTTATGAATCCTTTTTCAGAAAGCGTCGTTATGCAGGTACGAATGAGTCGCTCTACCAGATTCAACACATCATCCCGCTCCACAAAAGAAAGCTCGATGTCTAACTGTGTGAATTCTGCCTGGCGATCTCCACGCGTATCTTCATCTCGCAGGCATTTTGCCACCTGGAAATACCTGTCAATGCCGCCAACCATTAAAAGCTGCTTATACTGTTGCGGTGATTGCGGCAAGGAATAAAACATTCCGGGATGCTGTCGCGATGGCACGAGATAATCCCGTGCACCTTCCGGCGTACTTTTTGTGAGAAGAGGCGTTTCAATTTCTAAAAATTTTTCTGCCTGCAGTACGGATCGAAAAGAAAACACTGCGGCATTGCGCGCCGCCATATTCCGCTTCATGCGTGAACGCCGCAAATCAAGATATCGGTATTGCATTCTACGCTCCTCATTCACCTCCTTTTCAGGCTCCGTCTCCGCCTCTATTTCAAACGGAGGCGTCTTTGCCGGAGAAAGAATTTCCGCAGACATCACCTCTACTTCGATAGTGCCTGTTGGTATTTTTTCATTCACCATCTCATCCGGCCGCTTAAGCACCGTGCCACGAACCAATAGTACGTGCTCTGGCCGTGCTTTGTTTGCGATATCATATGCCTTGGGATTTTTATCCGGATGAAAGACAACCTGCGTAATACCGTATCTGTCTCGCAAATCTATAAAAATCAGCCCGCCATGATCGCGACGAGATCCTACCCATCCGGCAAGCGTTACGTCCGTGCCTTTCGCGAGCGCATCAAGCTCTCCGCACGTATGCGTTCTCAACATACAAGCCCATATTATGAATCAAAAACAAGAGTTCCATAGTGTTCCTCTTGTCTTTTATCATACATACATCTTACAAAAAATGCAATGGTTTTTTCCGCTTCATGGCAGGAGATAGACACTTGTCTAATGAAAATAATGATCACGCGAGAATCGCAACTGTTCCATGCATATACGTTTGAGATGATAGAGATTATTCTGTTCGTATAGCAAGATGATCGCTTTGCGATATTCGGTAACATCAACATTGCGATATGAAAGGGGATAATATTCATAGGCCATGAGAATTGCATTGGAAAGCATGCGACTTGTCCGCTTATTTCCATCCGCAAATGGCTGAAGATACGCGATAAGAGACATCGCAATCAATGCCTTATCTGGAGGATAGTGCGCACTATTTATAGCAGTGATTACGTCATGAAATAAAGAAATTATTTTTGTCTTGCCGCTTGGAGGAATATATCGCGTTCCGGTAATACGCACCTGCTGATCGCGCAGACCGCTTGGTATGCCAAGCCCTTCGGTAAGCTGACCATGCAACTGAAAAATAAGAGCGCTCGTAAGAGGTTTACGAAATGCCGTTTGGCGCGCGCACATAAACTCAAAAGCGCTCTTGTGATTCAAAATCATGCGGGCTTCTTCCTCGGAATGTCCGCGCGCCCGTATCTTTTCCTTTAGAAGCGTCTCGGTTTCTATAAGATCATATGTATTACCCTCAATCTGCGAGGACTTCCATGCAAGGTCAATAAGAAAACGCTCAAGCTCGCGTTTATACAAAGCAGGGTTCAGAAACGCTTTTTGTTTTTTTAAAAAATCAGCTCCAGCGTCCCAAAGACGCCGTTCTGCATCTGTATAAAACCGAGGAAGACACGAAAATATGCCACGATCAAATACTACCTTCACAATACGTTCATCTGGTCCCTGCGTAAAATACGTATGCATGTCAAAATATCGAAGACACTGGTTTCGCTCCCGTAATCGATAGCTTGTCGCGCGTGCTTTTCCGGATAATTCCACGAATCCGCTGTCAATAAGCAGGGTAAGATCGCGTAATAAAGTTATTGGCGCAACAGAGTATTTCCCGGAAAGACGTTCAACAATCGCAGTACGAGATAGAGACGCCTCTTTTTGTAAAAGGTTAAGAATTGCATTTTGGCGTGCATTTAAAATCGTATCATTCATATATGAGTATCATATCATATATGATACGATTATGCAACCGGGCTCTCTCGCTGACTCACTTTAGAGCCCATTGCAAAACCCCTCGCAAATATACTGAATTCATGGTAAAATAGAGGAGGAATAAGACATAAAAACACTTCCTCACATATGAAAAACTTCATTATCCCCAATGCATATCTCTCCTCGACCGTGTACGACAATCTTGTTCCCAAAGACGACTTTCTCCGCCTCCTTCTCGAGCTCATCGACTGGAGAGAGATGGTATGGGATCTCTGTAAGCTCGCAAAAAACGACGAGGGAGGACGTCCTCGATACAATCATGCGCTTCTTTTTAAAATGCTCTTCCTTTCATTTCTCTTTGATACGTCAGACAGAGACACCGAGGAGCTGTGTACGAATAATATCCGTTGCAAGTTCTTCCTCGGTCTGGAACTCCAAGAAAACGCTCCGGATTTCACCACGCTGTGCAGATTCCGAAAC
>JACPMJ010000029.1 GCA_016186045.1 Candidatus Uhrbacteria bacterium
AAAATGCAAAAATCAAAATGAAAAATGACAATGTAAAATGTTAAAGTTATTTTTTGCTTTTAAACGGGATGATATTTGAGGTTTTTACGTTTTGTATTCCAATAGACGTAATTGACCACGCAATCCTATAATATCATCTTTTCTTAAATTTATTTTAAAATTTTGAATTGTCATTTTGATTTTTGATTTTTAAATTTTACATTTATTACTTATCCACACCCTTTTTTGCGCTCGCGGAAAAATAATAGTAAAATAAATTAACTTTCTTTCTTTTTAAGGATATAAAAAAGATGGCAAACAATAATATGTATCCAGTATGGCTGACGACTACGCAGACAGTTTCTGTTATGCGTTTTTCATTTTTTAAAAAATCCGCCGTCTAGCGGAATTTATTTTTTATCATTAACAAAAAATATGTACGCACGACGAAACAAGGTTTTTCTTTGCATTAATTTAATCGCGATTATGGCAATCGCGCTGTCGCCGCTTTCCGCGCTTGCGGCAAAGCCGACGATTACCGCAGTATCGGTAACAACAAAATCGGTCGCTGTAACGTTCAGTGAAAATGTGGTGAACTCAACCAGTTCATCAGCTACCGATTTTTCAAAGAGCGTTTATCGCATTCCGTCGCAAACCGCAACTTCGTCCAACTGGGCTCTGCAGAGTCCAAGCGGAACGAATGTGCCGATAAGCAATATAACGAATTGGGTTGAATATACAACTTCTTCAAAGAAAGCGATTTTGTATGGATTGAATTTAACCGCTGGAAATACCTACGCGCTTTCAATGAGCGGTATTAGCGATGTTGCAACCGCGACTGCGATGGATTCGTTCGCTTCAAGCGGCACGGTAAGCGCGGTAAGCGGTACTATCGATCCATATATTAATCAAGTCATTCCTAATTACGGAAAGGCGAACGATACGGTTGTGATTCAGGGAACGAATTTTGGCGCATCAACCGGCGATGTTGATTTTCAGCCACTGGGAGGCGGTTCAAATTTTGGCACGGTAACCTCATGGGCAGACACCTCGATTGTTGTGCAGGTTCCATCAGCGATGAACGGTTATAAGGATCTTAAAATAAAGCGAGCAAGCGACAATACACTTTCGAATAAAAGAAATTTCGCGTTGTATACATCAACAAGCGGTATCATCACTGGAAGTGTGAGCTCGACGAACGCGTCGGACGTTGAAGATGTGCGTGTGATAGCGTATATTGAAGGTTTCCCAAGTAGCGATTCTACATTGACTCAAAAAAATGGAAGTTATTCTATCCTCGTTTCTACCGGAGGAACATATAGTGTGCGTTTTGAAACTCCGCCGGGAGCGACAAAAGGTGCGCCTGATAAATTAACGAATAAATCAGTTAATCTTAATTCCGTGACAAACGTCGGCGTTGCGCAAATGCTTTCGGTGAATGCGCAAGGGACGGTCTATGCGCCAGATGGGACAACGGTGGTTAGTAATGCGAGCGTCATGCTTCATAATCGTGAATGGACAATTCAAAAATACGCAATCACGGACGCAAATGGCGCGTATAGTTTGGCGGTTTCCGCAGGAACCTATTCAATCTATGCGACTCCGCCAGGATATAATCCGAATAATTATAGAAATTCTCTTGAAACAGAAGTGACGGTTCCATCATCCGGCAGTGTGACAAAAAATATAAGTCTTACCGCGGAAAAAGTGACCGGAACGATTAAGACGCCAAGCGGGAGCGTGTCTGATTCAAATCCATTTCCTGATGTGGTTGTTCCGAACGCGAGCGTGAGTATTCATACAAGTAATTGGAGCTCAAGTTATTGGGGACAGACCGATTCAAGCGGCAATTTCAGTTTTGGAAGTATTGCGGATGGAACCTATCTTATGGATATTGATCCGCCGTATAGCGGCGATTATAAAGTATATCCGCGCACAAGCATCGGTGAGATTACGATTTCAGGCACTACGGCGTTAGGAATAAAACGTTTCGCAACGCCGAATATATTTGGGCGTGCGCTACAAGGAACTAGTCCTGTTGAAAATTCATGGGTTAGTTTGCATAAAGAAGGATTTTGGGCAGGCGCGAGCACGAACGCGGCTGGCCGTTTCGCGTTCGGCGGCGTGTCCGCTGGAAAATATAAATTAGAGATTTCTCCGCCCGGCGGAACGGTGAATATGGCGCGCATTGAAACAGATATTGAAATCAGCGCGACTGAAGCGACAAACGGAAAAAATCTCGGAGATTTTGTATTCGCCGCTCCGAATGTGACCGGAAAAATTTTACCGCCAACCGGAAGTTCCGGTGTGCGCGATGTATGGGTGAATATTCAGCCGGCAAGCGGTCCGGGAATGTATTACGGCGGAATGTCGCAAAGTGATGGCACATTCGGCATTGGCACGGTCCCAGACGGCACATGGAGTTTAAATGTGAATGTTCCATGGGGAAGCGTGTATTCAAATTTTGCCGCAAAAACGATTGTGGTGTCCGGCGGAACCGTGACAACTGTTGACGGTTCCGCAAACACGAGTAATTCCTTAATGAATGCCCTGCGATTAAGCGATCCAGCGGTGAATGGTTTAAAGGGAACGGTAAAAGGACCAATTGGCAGCGCGGACGAAAATAATGGACTTGCGAATATTTCATTAGGTATTCGCACGTCCGGCA
Organism: Candidatus Uhrbacteria bacterium; assembly: GCA_016186045.1. GTDB lineage: Bacteria > Patescibacteriota > Patescibacteriia > JACQRZ01 > JACQRZ01 > JACPMJ01. Next base: position 2,648 of record JACPMJ010000029.1, read on the forward strand.
GTATGACGGGCTCGCAGTGGACAACAACCAATTCAAGCGGCGAATTCGCAGTTGGCGGACTTGCAGAAGGCACATACGAGATTGAAGCAATGCCATCATGGGGTTCATCTTATTCTCGCACGAAAGCGACACATATAATTACTTCCAGCGCTTCAACTCGATCAGGGCTAGTTATCCGTCTGACACAACCAAATGTCACCGCAACAATTAAAACACCGTTAGCGTCTGAAGATAGTAGCTCATCAACGAATCCAACACCAGACACAGCAGTTGCGTGGGCATGGGTAAGTATCTATCGCGAAGGGCCGATGATGACCGGTGGCGGATGGTATGGAGCGAATACGGATCAAAATGGAGCATTTACTCTTGGAGGTATTGATTCTGGCACCTATACGGTTGAAGTGAATCCAAACTGGGGAAGCGCGTATAGCAAAAAAAAGGTGCAGGGAATTACTTTTACTTCAAGTGGCGATTGTACACAGAGTACTGATACGGACGGCAATGGAGCGACAACTGATGGCGACAGTAATACGAGCGCGTGCAGTTTGAATAATTTAATCGGAACCGGATCAACAAAAGCGGTTCGTTTGAGCGCGCCGCAATTAAAAGGAAGTATCGTTGATCCTTCTAGTAATGGATTGGCAAATAGCTGGATTATGGTGCGTAGTACTGATTGGTCGTCAAATGCCGGCGCGAATACCGATAGTAGCGGG
>JACPMJ010000030.1 GCA_016186045.1 Candidatus Uhrbacteria bacterium
GTCCGCCTCCGCCAGTTGGCGGATGGCGGATGACCCGAGGATCCAGAAAAGAGACCTCAGAAAAAGAGGTCTCTTTGCTATTGATATTCGCTCACAGATACGATACACTAAGAGTGTCATTAAATCGTTAAAGAATTATTCGAACTGCTACGCTTCTTCTTGTCACTTCTGTCGAAATGGTAATGAGGATAATTTTTACTGACAACTGACAACTAAATACTGATATATGTCCGATTATTATAACGCAAAACGAACAAAAAATATCTTTGATCCAGCGTCAACGGCGCCATTTAAACTTTCGCGATCAAAAGTAGAGCTGTTCCAAAATTGCAAACGGTGTTTTTATATTGACCGTCGTTTAGGCGTGGGACAGCCGCCCGGATTTCCCTTTAATCTGAATTCCGCAGTGGATCATCTCCTCAAAAAAGAGTTTGATATCCACCGTGCAAAAAATCAGGCGCATCCGCTGATGAAGACGTATGGCGTGGATGCGATCCCTTTTTCTCATGAAGAATTAAACGCGTGGCGGGAAAATTTTAAGGGTGTACAATACCATCACGAGAAAACAAACTTTATTCTTACCGGAGCGGTGGATGATCTCTGGAAAAATCCACAGGGGGAGTTGATCGTAGTGGATTATAAATCTACCAGTAAAGACGGAGAGGTGAATATAGATGCGGAATGGCAGGATGGGTATAAACGCCAGATGGAGTTTTACCAATGGCTGTTGCGCCACAATGGATTTGCAGTGTCTGACACCGGTTATTTCGTCTATTGTAATGGCAGGCGGGATCTGGAGGCATTTGACGGAAAGCTTGAATTTGATATAAAACTTATACCGTATACGGGAGATGATGGGTGGGTAGAGAGTACGCTGGATGATATCCATGCCTGTCTTGTAAGTCCACGCCTGCCGGAATACTCGCGAGAGTGCGACTATTGTCAATATCGTAAGGCGGTGAAAGAGGTGTTGGATGAGAGAGAGGGATGAGAGGAATAATATCAATATAACGTTTTTAGGGATCGTCTGTGTCTTTTTCGCGGGTTTAAACGGCCAAGCGGGCACGGTTTTTTGTGGAGCAAAAAGAGCTGGCCGTTTACCCGCAAAAAATCTCGCTGGGATTTTTTGCGAAAGCGAAAAGGATACAGACGATCCCTCTGGAAGACACACACACTTATGAACAAAAAAATTCTTATCGCGGCCGCATGGCCGTACGCAAACGGGTCGCTTCATTTCGGGCACGCGGCATCGCTTATTGGCGGCGACGTGCTTGCGCGCTATCATCGTCTGTGCGGAGATGACGTTCTTTTTGTATCCGGCAGTGACTGCCATGGTACGCCTATTGCGGTGGAGGCGGACAAGCGCGGCGTACATCCGTCTCTAATTGCGGAGATATATCATAAAGAGTTTATTGAGACACTTATTGACGGTCTTGGTTTTTCATACGACACCTACACGACCACCACCACGGAAAATCATGCGCAGACCGTGCAGGAAATATTTACCACCCTGTATGAAAAAGAATTGATTTACAAAAAAACCGAACAACTTCCGTATTGTATATCTTGCACGCGATTCTTACCGGACAGATACATAGAAGGCGAGTGTCCAAAATGCCACTTTGAAAACGCGCGCGGGGATCAGTGCGATAATTGCGGAGATCTTTTGGATCCACACGATCTTATCCATCCAAAGTGTAAGATTTGTGGAACTCTTCCCGAGTGGCGAGAGTCAGAGCATTTTTATCTGAAACTTTCCGTCTTTGCGGATGATCTGAAAAAATGGATTGAAAAAAGCGAGGGATGGCGCACGGAGGCGAAAAATTTTTCTATAACCATGTTAGAACAAGGGCTGCATGACAGGGCCATTACACGTGATACGGAATGGGGGATCGCTATTCCTTTATCCGGATATGAACAAAAGCGAATTTATGTCTGGTTTGAGGCGGTGTGCGGATATCTTTCCGCGAGTAAAGAGTGGGCGCAAAAAAACGGCAATCCGGACGCGTGGAAAGATTTTTGGTGTCATACGCAAAGCTTTCATTATTATGTGCATGGAAAGGATAATATTCTTTTTCATACCATCATATGGCCGGCGATGCTTTTGGGATTTCACAAAGACTTCCATCTGCCGGATAGGATCTATTCATCCGCGTACCTGACATTGGAGAAACAGCAGTTTTCAAAGAGCAGGCATCACGCGGTATGGCTTCCTGATTTTTTAAAAAACTTTGATGCCGAACCGTTGCGATATTTTCTTATTGCAAATGGGCCGGAGACTTCGGACGCGGATTTTTCATGGAGTGAATATGCCGTTAAAACAAACAAGGAACTTATCGGCAATGTCGGGAATTTTATCAATAGAACATTGTCTTTGATACGCGCGAATTTCCCCGATGGCGTGCGATTGCAAAAAAACGTGGAAGAGTATCAAAATGTATTTTTAGATCATATTCGCGAGAGTTTTTCTTTGGTTGGGGCAGCGATAGAACAGGGGAATTTTAAAGACGCAATTCGGTCAGTGTGCGCTCTTACCGACGAAGGAAATAAGTTCATCAATGACACGGCGCCATGGGTGAGCGTAAAGACGGATAAAGAAAAAACCATTGGAGATCTTGGGACGGCGGCGTATGCGATCCACTGTCTTTCAATTTTATTACAGCCATTTTTGCCGCGTTCCGCAGAAAAGATCGCGCGGGCGTTTGGCATCACCCTGTCGGAAGTATGGAAGGCGCCCGAAGATGTACTGTATGTAGCAAAAGAGGTCGAGCCATTCTATAAAAAAATAGAAGATTCAGAGGTGGAGACACAGAAGGCGTTATTGGGTGGCTTGTCATCCCAGACTTGATCTGGGATCCATCTTTTCTTTCTGGATCGGACTGTCTAAAAACTGTCATTCCGACCGACTGTAAGGAGCGGAGGAATCTGCGTCGCTATGAAAAAAACTTATTTTGTTTATATTTTATCAAATATCTCACGTACGCTGTATATTGGTATAACAAATAATTTGAACAGACGTGTGCATGAACACACAGAAGGTCTTATTGAGGGATTTACAAAAAGATATAACATTCGATGTCTCGTATATTATGAAGAATACGATGATGTTCGAGAGGCGATCACTCGTGAAAAACAACTGAAATCATGGAATCGAAATAAAAAATGTCTTCTTATTGAGCGTTCTAATCCTGGTTGGCAAGAACTTTCATTGATGTGAGTAGATCCCTCCACGGAATTTATCCCGAGTACCCTCGAGGGAGTCGGGATGACAAAGAAATAATTTTTTTTACACTCTTCTCAACTCCTCCATGAGCCTCAAATAAAAGTTCAGATTATGAAGCGTGGCAAGACGGAGCCCCAGTCCTTCATTTGTGGAAAAGAGATGTCGCAGATATGAACGCGTGAATTGCGTACAGAGGAGACAGGCACAGTGTGCATCTACGGGGCGCATATCTTCTTTGAATATGCCATTTTTTATATTGAGCACGTCGTAAAACTTTTTTTCTGCGGCGCGTTTTTTTGTGCGTACATACAGCCGTCCATGCCGCGCCTCACGCGTGGGGATGACGCAGTCAAACATATCTACGCCCACATGCACCGCTCGGACGATCTCTTCCGGCTTTCCTACGCCCATCAGATAGCGCGGTGTATCTTTGGGAAGAAGCGCCGTCGTCCAGCGTACGATCTCATCAATCTGATTGATACCCTCTCCCACCGCAACACCGCCAATGGCGTATCCGTCAAATCCGATTTTGACAAGTTCTGTTACCGCCTCTTCCCGTAGATCTTTGAATACTGATCCTTGGACGATACCAAAGAGAAGCGGACGGTTTTTCTCTGAAAGTTTTTTCTTTTTGTTGATTTTTTCAAAATGGTTTTTGCTTCTGCGCGCCCAGTCTAATGTAATGGCGAGTGATTTTTTTGCATATTCGTAGGTGCATGGGTATGGCGTGCACTCATCCAACACCATCATAATATCCGATCCTATGATATACTGTGCCTCAATGGCTTTTTCCGGCGTAAGCGTGATACGCGAGCCGTCTATCTCGGATTGAAAGATCGCACCCTCGAATGTGATTTTCCGTATCTTTGCAAGTGAAAAAACCTGAAAGCCACCACTGTCCGTGAGGATGGGGCGGTCCCATCTCATAAAGCCGTGAAGCCCTTTGTGCTTCTGAAGAATAGAAAGGCCCGGACGCTGGAGAAGGTGATAGGTATTTGAGAGAATAATCTCTGCGCCAAGGGCTTTTATCTCATCCGGGGAGATGTTTTTTACCGCCCCGCGGGTGGCGATAGGCATAAAAAACGGGGTTTTTACCTTGCCGTGCGGTAAAGACAAGATGCCCATTCTAGACCCGGATTTCCTTGATATTTGAGGAAAAAGTTGAAATTGTCTCTGGATACTTGACATTTTTATAGTTTTATGCTATAGTAAAGGTACTTCAGATGTTCTTTACATATAAGCAGTATTCCTTCTTTTAGAAGGAAAATAGTGTATTTGTAAGAATATTACCTGATTTATTCAGGGGAGCAAGAGTAGAAAGGAAGCCATGAAAAAGGAGAGAAGCGAGATGGCAGTTCAGAAGAAGAGCAATGTCCCCCTGGAAGAAACGCGGAAGAGAGCGACCGTTCTCACGCGTCAGCGCGAGACGGTTCTGATCTCTATCCCAAAGGCGAGGCTTCTGGGACTTCCGGAAGTAGACGTGGACAAAGAAAAGAGGGACTATGAACACAGGAAGGAGGCGGAGCGCCGAGGTCTCATCGCGAACGCCTACCGACCGCGGCCGGACACGGGATACTGCGTCATTGAGAATGCACAGGAGGTGTCTCTCCAGAATTTCCTGATACAACTCATGTCCGTGGGACTCTATTACTGCGGAGGCAAGGTAGAGTCATGGCTGCGTGACGATCGTCTTATGTACAAGACGATTCTTGAGTTCTCAAGGGATCAGACAAAGGAACAACAAATCTCGCGGATGGTGAGGGACGAGTTCTCTCGCTATGTCTTCAGTGTTTTCGTCTGGGCAAACTGGCGATTCCGAGACGAGGAGCTTGGTCACGAAGGTGGCCAGTATCGTCTGGATACCATCAACTGTCCGGACTCAAAACGAATGGAGGAGAACGAGAAGCCCGAGAGGTACCTCAACCTCAAAGGAAATACCTACGAGATTGTCGAGGGATAACTCACTGCCAAGCTAAGCGGACACAATAGTCCGCATCCAAAGCCCGAGGAAGCCCACAAGCATATTCCTCGGGCTTCCTTATTTTAAAAATTTGGATTATGAAACTGTGGTTTATCATTGAATTGTCATTCTCACAAATTCGCCAGCCGGTGGACTAGGATGACAACTCTTCCGAGGTATCTTTTTTTAGAAGAACAATATATGGTCCCAATATTTTTTGCGTTTCTTTCAACGATCCTACGCCGAGAAGTTCCTTTATGTCAATATCCGCAGTGTTGAGCCATGCAGGAGGCGGCATGCCTTCTTGGAGCGTAAAAAGATGCGCAAGAAATGTTGTGGCATACGCGCCTTTTTTCAAATCAAAAGAAATCGCGACTCCTTCCGGCGTGCTTTTTACCACATGGATTAGTGGTTTGATACGCGTGTCAACACTGCGCGGCGAGAGTCTGATATACGGAAATGGCCGAAGATTTTCTCCAAAATTGTTTGGCACCTCGTCGCCATCCAAAAATGCGCGATACAATAACTGCTCTTCTTTTTTATAGGTCAGTATCAGCGGCAGAGTGGCGGTACAATTTCTGCCTCCTGACGCGCACTGCGAAAGAACGCGGTTAAACACATAGCTTGCGTACGCGTACGCCCAGAATTTGATTTGGTCCGGCATGGTATTGAGCGCACCGATGGTATCTTGCGGATTTTTTTGCAAATAGCTGATCATGGCACGCTCATATCGGAATGAGTAGGGAACGCAGGCAAAAAGTTTTTCAAGTATCTCCCAATTCCCATAGTTTTCTTCCGCTTCTTGCCGCAGATGCTGGAAATAGGGAAGATCATGTGGCCCGGTTTCACAGAGATATGACCGCAACGCCCCTTCATAATCTCCTTGAAAAAGATAGAGCCCCCATACGTGCGTGAGAAGCCGGTTACCAAACCGTTGAAGCCAGAAAAAGTTCCAAAATCCATTTTTTTCAAGGTCATGAATTTTTTGCGCGATCTCCTCCTCATTGACCTTATGTTCCGTGCGCACAAGAATAGTAAATCTGTTTCCCTGCAATTGGCCGATTGAAATGGCGCCTTTTTCTAATCTGGCATTTTTTAAGAAAAAGTGAGTCGCAGGAATTTTTTCAAGCACTTCAAGAGGAATGCCATGAATGCTGACGCGCTGAGATGTGAGCGCGTACGCATCCTTGATGCCCGCGCTGTGTATTGATTTTTTTTCCACGGCAAGAAACCGCGCAAGCTCGCGCTCTGCTTCCATTGTCGCAATGCCTACTTTTACAAGATCGGTAATGATTGTTTTGCCAGAGCCGCGGTCGTGTGAAAAAAGAGGGGCGGGCTCCACAGTGCAGACAGTAGCGTCCGTTTGTATTTCTTCAACGATAAAATCAAACGGATGGTATTTGATATATCCGAGCGGAAGGTGTTTTGCAGGTAGGAAAATACCGATTCGCTCGAGAATATCTTGTGAAGCAGTATGTTCTTGCTGGATAAAAAATTCCGGATGATCCTTTTTTATTTCTTCGAAATGTTTTTGTTCGTCTTGAAAATGTTCAAAAAGCATGCGATCAGCATCTTGCATAGATAGGCTCTAGTATTAAAGTATCAGCATCGCGTCCCCAAAACTATAAAATCGATAGTTCTTTTGTATCGCCTCGTGATATGCGGAGAGGATGAAGTCTTTTCCTCCTGTATGTTTCCATTCCGTAAAGGCGCACACAAGCAAAAGAAGCGTAGACTGGGGAAGATGAAAGTTTGTAATCATCCCTGTTACTATCTTAAAACAAAATCCGGGATAAATAAAGAGGTTCACATCTTTTTCACCCGCATGGAGAATGCCATGGCGATCCGCAAAGCTTTCAAGTACGCGCACGCTTGTAGTGCCTACGCAGATGATTCTGCGTTTTTTCTTTTTTGCCGTGTTGATGAGCTTTGCAGTTTTTTTTGAAAGTATCGCATATTCCGGATGCATGACGTGATGCGTGATGTCATCCGTGCGAATAGGAGAAAATGTTCCCGGCCCTACGTGAAGTGTCACTTCACAAAAGGATACACCCTTTTTACGGAGTTTTGCCAGAAGCGGCTTTGTGAAATGAAATCCCGCCGTGGGGGCGGCGACCGACCCCTCGTGTTTTGCGTAGACGGTTTGATATTTTTTTAGATCGGAAATCTGGTGAACATAGGGTGGTGTTGGCGCACTTCCCACTATATGAAGTGCGCGGCGCAGTGCCACTCCTTTTTTATTAAACTCAATCTCCCAGACGTATTCTTTATTACAAGCGGAAAGCGTTGCAGTAAGATTTGGTACGCCATTGATAATTATTTTTTTACCAATGTCGTGCACTCGTATGTGTTTTAGAAGCGCGCTCCAGCGATTTTCTGTGAGTTGGCGCACAAGAAGAATTTCCACCGCACCTTCGGTTTCTTTTTTTCCATAGAGCCGCGCCGGAATGACCTTTGAATTATTAAAAACCAATACATCTCCGCGCTGGAGAAAAGAAAGGATATCAAAAAAATACATATGTCGAATGTCGGAATTTTTTGTCTCAAGAACCATGAGGCGCGAATGATCCCGCGGGCGGATGGGTGTCTGCGCGATGCGTTCTTTGGGAAGGTGATAGGAAAATTCAGAGAGGCGCATAGATAATAAGAAAAAACGTAGTGAGGGATTTCCGTATTCCTTTTCACGGGTTTAAACGGCCAAGCGGGCATGGTTTTTGCGAATCAAAAGAGCTGGCCGTTTACCCGCAAAAAATCTCGCTGGGATTTTTTGCGAAAGTGAAAAGGAATACGGAAGTCCCCTGATGGAATGTATACTGTATATCCTATCTTAAATGACAGAAATTAAAAATCCCCTTGACGCTAAGTAGGGGATTACGCGGCCGAGGACTCTTCACTGTTCTCGGTGTTTTCAGAGTTTTCTCGATGCGCATGTTCTTGGTGTTCTTGCATTGTCAGTCCTCTGATGATGAGTTCAATGAACTGTTGTGTAGAAATCGTCTGGGTAGATTTACTGATGATTGTAGAGAGCTTCCTTTGCGATTCCCGGAGTTTTGCGCGTTCTACTCTGAATCCCTCAATCTCCGCTTTGAGTGCGGTGATGTACTCTTCGCGACACTCATTGGAGTGTGCGTCAAGCTCCGCGGCGAGGTCAGAGATGAGTTCGTGCATATCTTCGAACTCCTGCATCCAGTTCGGGAAGAACTCTAGGGCTTTCTCTTTGAATTCCAAAAAGAGCAATGCCTGATTCACCGGAAAAGAGACGCCATCTTTGAATTGATCCGTAAGTTGGATATACTTGTATTGCGTGTTTTGGATGTCTTTCCGCTCTCGTATCCTCCAAAGATTAATTATCTTTTCGTGTTCGGAGACAACACAGGGAAAGTTGAGAAATCCTCCGAGTGGAATTGAGATAGCAATGACGCCGGGCGGAAGTTCGGTGTGCAAGACGCGCCAACGCGGAACAATGATTTCCCTAAGAAGAGATTTGTTTTCCGGATCGAGGAAGTAGAGAGAATTAAACCCTATGAAGCTGCGATGCCACCATTTTTGCGCGACTTTTTCCAGAGTATCCCAGAAAAATGCCGTGAGAATGGCAGTGGAAAAAATCAGGAGCAATCCTTTTGTGTTTGCCGCGATGTTTTGATTTACTACGATTTGCAAGTAAATCAGTGCGACCAGAACCACTGACACAAACCGTATTTCCACATCCTCAAGCGGCTGGTACCTCTTCTTTGACAGGGGACGTTTGGAAGCGGTTCCTACATAGGATCCCATAGGAATCGTAGTAGCTGCACTCATACGCCTACTCCTTTCAAGATATCCTTGTGGATATGTATAGTATCCACGCTTTGCCAGTGTAAAGTGAATGAAATGAACCGTGTGGAAACCTTATATAATTTCGTTAAAAATGTCAAGAGATGAGATATTGTTTGAGATATTGGGCCTAAAATTAGAGATCCACTTGACATGTGAACGATCGTCCACTATACTGTAATCAGTACTGAGAACTAAGTACTGATATATGCCCAGATCACCAATAGAATATCTTGCGGAACTTAAACTATTTTATCGAGAGGAGGCGCGCATGCCAAGCTTTTCAGAAATGCTCGGCCTGTTTGGCGTAAAATCAAAAAATGCGGTCTCACGCATTGTGCATGAACTTACACAGAACAAACTGATTCGCCGTGATACAAAGGGGCGGCTACTTCCCGGTCATTCTTTTCTTGGTATTAAAGTACTCGGTTTTATAGAAGCGGGATTTCCGGCGCCGGCGGAAGAACAGCTTGTGGATACCATTACACTGGATGAGTATCTCGTGCAAAATCATCGAGATACGTTTATGCTGAAGGTATCCGGAGACTCTATGATTGATGCGGGTATTCAACCTGGTGATTTAGTATTACTTGAGCGTGGCAGAGCGGCGCGGAATGGGGATATTGTCGTTGCGGAAATTGATCATCAGTGGACGATGAAATATTATGAAAAACGGAATGGCAAAGTGCGGCTGGTGCCGGCAAACAAGCGGTATAAGGCGATCATTCCCAAAGAACGTTTGCTCATCTCTGGCGTTGTGATTGCCGTAGTTCGGAAATATCGGTGAAATCAGTACTCAGTACTCAGTACTCAGTTGTCAGTTCGCGGTTTACTTCCTTGCTCTTTTTTGTTTTCCTTGGTATAGTAAAGAGAACGTAAGATTATTTTTTATTCCCATATGGCAAAGAAACCGTATATCAAAATAACAACCGGCATAAAACTGCCAAAGCTGAAACGGCATACAAAAAAAGCATCAGATAAAACTCTTATTCCCCGCAAACACAGACGGTAACATGAAGGAATATATGGATGATTTTTTTCAGGTTCCTGAATTGGCAGATTGCACAGATGAACAGCGAGAGCGGATCATCGCGCTCTTTCTTCGTATGGTCCAAAACCGCGTGATTGTACGAATTTTGGATGCAAGCAATAAACAAGAACAGCAGGCTCTTGACAATCTTTTACAAATACAGGATACTGGAGCCATCAATGCGTTTCTTACAGAAAAAGGGCTTCCGAACATGGAGGATATGATCGTAGAAGAGGCTGTCGCATCAAAGTCAGAACTGACGCATCTTCTTACTGCAGTTCACATATAAACACATATGGAAACATGGCCATCAAAACAACCGGAAAAAATGCCGCATACTGATGCGGTTCTGCAGGCAATGGAAAAAAAGTGCGCGCAAGATGAAGCGCGTCTCTCTGAAAAGTTTGTGGGATGGGACATGACGCATACTCGCGGACTTCTTGCGCAAACATATTCGGAGGTATTTACGCATGCAAAAGACATTCTTGAGGGAAAAACGTAAAGCGATGTTCGCATGTTGAAATTTTTAGAAAAATCGCCCCGAAAAGGCGATTTTTTTATTCCATTCATCGTCCATAAAAAATGTGCTATACTATATACAATGGTAGGATACATTTTTTAACACGCATTTTTTATGGCACGTTCATTAAAGAAGGCCTGGGTCATTGCCGTTGATATGGGATATGGTCACCAGCGAGCCGCATATCCGCTGAAAGATATTGCGTATAAGGGCATCATTACCATGAATACCTATGAGGGAGTTCCCGCGGAGGAAAAGAAGGTATGGAAGCAGAGCCGCGAAGGGTATGAGCTCATTTCTCGTATTCAGGCAAAGTCATCAATAGGTCGCATACTATTTGATCTTTTTGACAAAATTCAAGAAATTCCATCTTTTTATCCTCGCAGGGATATGTCACGAGCAAATCTTCAGCTCATGCATACGTATCATATGATAGAAAAAGGCGGAGTAGGGAAACATCTGTTTACAAAAGTATTGACACAAAATCCCAAGATTCCCTTGCTTGCTACATTTTTTCTTGCGGCATTCGCGGCGGAATTTTATGGATATGAGGGAGAGATTTATTGCCAGGTGTGCGATACGGATTTGAGTCGCACCTGGGTGCCCCGCGATCCCAAGCGCAGTAGGATCAAGTATCTCGCGCCAAATCCACGGGTCGTTGAGCGGCTCAAGCTCTATGGCGTAAAACCGGAAAATATTTTTCTCGTGGGTTTTCCTTTGCCAAAGGAAAATATCGGCGGACCGGGCATGTGTATTTTGCGTAAGGACATAGGCGCGCGGCTGGTCAATCTGGATCCTCAAAACCACATGTTGCATAAATTTGGACATATTATCCAGTATCATCTTGGCAAAAAATATGTTCCAAAACGTTCCACACATCCGCTCACCATTACATTCGCGGTAGGTGGAGCGGGGGCGCAATCGGATTTGGGCGTGAATATTATGAAAAGTTTGCGGCAGAGAATTTTAGATCATGGTATCAGACTCAATGTGGTCGCGGGCGTGCGAGAGGAGGTATACAAACAATACAAAAACGTGATCAAAGAACTTCGGCTTGAACGGGAGTATGGGAAACATGTATGTATTTTGTATGAAAAAACAAAGACAGAATATTTTGTAACATTTAATGAGATGCTTCGGACTACGGATATCCTTTGGACAAAGCCGTCGGAGCTCTCATTTTATACGGCGCTTGGACTTCCTATTATCATGGCGCCGTCGGTAGGGTCGCAGGAGGATTTCAATCGTATTTGGCTGAAGACAATTGGCGGTGGCATTAGTCAGGATGATCCGCGGTATACGGATGAGTGGCTTTTTGACTGGATAAAAAACGGTTGGCTCGCCCGTGCCGCACTCAATGGATTTTCAAACGCGGAGATTATGGGAACGTATGAAATCGAGAATTTACTTTTTCATAAAGGATATGAGCTCAAGGATTTTGAAGGTAAGCCCGTAGTGACGATCTAACTATTTTTCATTATCCGTATGTTTAGAGCCATTGAAAAGAAAATGAACGGCATCATTAATCATTTATTTTTATTTGGCCTCCTCTCTGTGCTTGTTGGCATGCTTGTCATGCTTAATGAACTCATGTTACGGATATTCATTGGATTTATATTTTTCTTTATCGCGTACATCGCGCTTCTCATCGCATATAAATTGCAGGGAATACGCGATATTTTTGAACGATTTGGCGGCGTTGCCCATGCTTCTCATGAATGTAAAACATGCGTTCCAAAAAAGAAAAAATAACATGCGTCCGGCCGCGGCGAATGTGGTGGAAAAAATTTCTCAAGGGGAGTATCTGGTTGTGTGCCCTTGTTTTTATTGTATTGAATTTTCCGGCACAAAAAGTTTCTGTGCCAACGAACTTTGGCGTAACATTCAGTCCATGGCAGGCCACCAGTTTTGGTCTTGACTGGAAGGAAACATACATCGCACTCCTTGATGATCTTGGTGTGCGTCTTTTTCGTCTGTCCGCTTATTGGGATATGATCGAGATAGAGGATAATACATATACTTTCGAAGAGATGGATTTTCAGCTTGATGAGGCGGAAAAACGCGGCGCAAAAGTCATTTTAGCGGTAGGAAGAAAACTTCCGCGCTGGCCTGAGTGCCATGATCCAAAATGGATACAGGGACTGTCGCGTGCCGGTATTGAGCGTGAGGCGTTAGAGCAAGTTCGGCAAGTAGTCCTACGTTATCGGAATCATCCGGCGGTGGCGCGCTGGCAGGTGGAAAATGAATTATTTTTCCCTTTTGGCATCTGTCCGAACTTTTTAGGAATAGATTCGCTGAAACGCGAGGTGGCGCTGGTACGATCGCTCGATTCGCGGCCTATCGTGGTAACCGATGCCGGCGAGTGGACGGCGTGGTTTCCCGCGGCGCTCTATGGAGATATTTTAGGATCAAGTCTCTACCGCGAGGCGTGGAATACGTACTTAGGAAATATTCCATTCCCTGTTACGCCCGGGTATTATCAACTAAAAAACAATCTTATCCTCAAGCCGCTTGGCAAACAGGTGATCTTTACGGAACTTCAGGCGGAGCCGTGGGGGCCGAAGGGCGTTCAAGAAATGACAAATGCCGAAATGCTCCAGTATATGCCGATACAAAAAATACAAAATAACATCCGATTTGCTCGCGCGGTCGGATTTAATGAGGTCTATCTATGGGGAGGTGAGTGGTGGTACGCACTCAAAAAACACGGTGAGTCGTCGGTCTGGGATGCGATGAGGGAGGTGTATCAGAATTAGATTCGGAGGGTTTTAAAATTTTACAGAGCTCCGATTCAAAGAAATACTGCGTGTCTCATAACGTAAAAATCAAAACTCCTCGCTTTGCTCCTCAAACAGTTGATTTTTACTACTCATCACGCGTATTTCTTATTGAATCTCCGCTAGTGTAAAATTTTAAAACCCTCAGAATCTCTGTAGTTATTCTATGCAACCCAGTAAAACTGAATAAACATAAGACTGAAAAGTGAGAGAAAGAGTGTAGATAAAAAAAGAGTGACAAAAAGCGTTTGCGGACGCTGAAATGTTTTTCCAGCGGCGATAAAAAGTGGAAATGCGACAAACATATATCGCGCCATACTCAAAAGGCTTCCGCTGAGAAGCGGAATGGCGAGAAGTCCCGCGCTAAAAAGCGCGAGAGGTTTTGATGTTTTGAACCATGTAAAGATAATCCCCGCAATAAATAAAATAAAAAATGTTACGTCGATCCAGCGCGTGGCAAGCGGCATGGGATTGTTTGGATCCGCGACAAGAGAAAATTCTTGAATATACTCCTGAAATTTTGAAGCAATAGAGGCGGGAAAAAAGCTTGCATTTCTTTGCCATGCTCCTTGGCCATTCAAAAAAAGAAGCGGATCGCCGAATATCATCCATTGATATCCGAGAAAAAGAAAAAATCCAAGCGGCATGAGGAGAAAAAGAAGTGTTTTTTTACTGAACAGTGCGCGTAAAGAATATCCATGCTGTGTGGCGTATTCCAGTGCGAGCGCGGGTATGATAGCGAGTCCGGTAACGCGTGTCGCGGTGAGAAGCGCTACGCAAAGCGTCGCGAGAAGCCAGCGGCGTGATCGTGCGCAGTGAAACGCGGCGAGTGAGAGGAAGATAAAAAGAGACTCCGTGTATATCGAAATAAGAAAAAATGAGACAGGGAATGCGAGGAAGAAAAAAATACTTCGCCATGCAGTTTGTTCACCATATTCTTTTTTTGCAAAAAGAAATAATAACCAGCACGAGAAAAGAGCGAATATCGTCGATACACAGATGCCGGCTATTGCTCCGTTTCCTCCGGTAAAAAAACTTGCGAATTTCACAATCAGCGGATACAGTGGAAAGAAGACGATATTTGATCGCTTACCCTCTTGAAAAAAATAGCCCTTTTCTACCACGGTAAGATACCAGTTTGCGTCAAAACGTTGCCAGTAATTTTGCGGGAATTGTCCATGTGCCAAAAAATCATATTTTTGTTCCAACCCCTCATAGGACTTATCCGGAGATAAGATGACACGTTTTGTGTTAATATATGCAAAGACCTGCATAGTGAGAAACCATGCACAAAAGAGGAGTGTGAGAGTGGTAAGTTGTTTTTTCATGTTTTTAGTATAACATATGGAAGGATTACTTCAGCCTATATTTAGCGTTTCAGAATTTATTGAGTATGTCAATATCGCCCTTGGCGGCCGTCAGGTGACGGTAGAGGGTGAGATTGCGTCTTTTCGCATAAGCCAAGGAAAGTGGGTCTTTTTTGATCTCAAAGATGATCAGAGTATTGTCAATTGCTTTTCCATAGCATACCGCCTTTTATGCGCGCTTGAGGATGGGATGCAGGTGCGAGTTACTGGCACTCCGCGTGTGCATCCAAAAAGTGGAAAGTTTAGTATTACCGCGGATCGTATTGAGCTTGCGGGTATTGGTTCACTCAAACGGGCGTTTGAACTGACAAAAGCGAAACTTGAAAAAGAAGGGATATTTGCGCCGGAACGTAAACGCGCATTGCCGCGTTTTCCTTCTCGTATCGGCTTGATCGCATCGCGTGAGTCAGCGGCATATACGGATTTTATGCGGATTATGGCGGAGCGATGGGGCGGATGCGAGATTTTACTTATGCATGTGCATGTGCAGGGTGAGCAGGCGGTACAGGATATCGTTTCCGCAATACAATATTTTAATGAAAATGATACCGGTATTGAGACGCTCGCGCTTATTCGCGGCGGAGGGAGCATGGAAGACTTGCAGGCGTTTAATACGGAGGGCGTGGCGCGCGCGATATTTGGTTCGCGTATTCCGCTTGTATCTGGTATCGGACACGAACGTGATGAGACGCTTTCTGATTACGCGGCGGATGTACGTGCGGCGACACCCACGCACGCGGCCGCGCTTATCGTGCCGGACAGGCAAGAAATCTTAAGGATCATAGATGCCAATAGTATATATATGGAGGAGTCGATGAAAAATGAAATAAACAGACAAAAACAGCGGATAGAATTTGGCATACAAGTTATTCAGCGGGTTTTTTCTGCTCACATCCATGCATTCCACGCCTTGGTCGAGCATTTGTATGCAGATATGCGCGCATACGAAATACGTTTAAAGCATATGGGCGCATCGCTATATGATCAGCAAAATCTCTTTATCATGCGCATGGAACAGAAAATAAAGGATGCAAAAAACAATCTCCTTTCCTTTGAAAGAAATATGGGGAATATGAATCCGCTTATGGTATTAAAACGTGGGTATGGCATTATCAGAAAAAAAGGAAGAGCTATCTCTCATATACAAGACGTGTCAGTTGGCGACCGTATAGATATTCAGCTTTCCGATGGGACGTTACCCGCGACTGTTTCTTCGCCGCAAGGGACATTGTCATTGTAGGTATGGGGTGTTGCAAAGCTCCCACCTTGTCATTCCGACCCATCCGCCAGCTGGCGGAGTCGGTCGGGATGACACGTACCTCCACGGAGTTTATCCTGAGTACTCCAGACTGTTCAAAAATTGTCATCCTCATACTTGCTTTTTCATAAAAAAAGGGTACAATAGAGATACATATAAAACGTATGGCGCAAAAAAAAGACAACCAATCATTTCAGCAGGCATTTACGGAATTTGAGGCACTCGTGAAAGAATTTGAAAAAGGAGATATGGATCTGGATGAGAGTCTAAAAAAATTCGAGCAAGGACTCACGCTCGCGTCTTTTTGCAAAGAAAAAATACAGGATATGGAGCAGAAGGTCACGGAAATAAAAAAGAAATTTCAACTAAATCATTCATCTGCGCAAACGGAGATGGATGAAGATATTTAATTTATAGAAAGTGCACGCATATGACAAAAGGATCGAAGATGTTTCTTATTCTTGGAGCGGTTGTAGTGATTGTAGGCATTGCCGCATTCGGGTCGTATAACAGTCTTGTCGGCAGTCAGGAGGGAGTAAAAAACAAATGGGCGGATGTGCAGACGCAATATCAGCGTCGTATTGATCTCATTCCGAATCTTATGGAGACGGTAAAGGGATCCGCTGAATTTGAACAGTCAACGTTACAGGCGGTGGTGGAGGCGCGAAGCGCGTGGGCAAAAGCCGCTTCCGGGACCATCAATGAGCAGGTACAGGCGGCGGGAGGATTTGACTCCGCGCTCTCACGGCTCTTAGTAACGGTAGAGGCATATCCACAATTAAAAAGTACGGAGGCATACCGTGATTTTATGACTCAGCAAGAGGGGACGGAAAATCGTGTTGCGGTTTCACGAAGAGATTTTAATGACGCGGTACGGGGATATAATACGCTTGTTCGCCGCTTTCCCTCAAATATCATAGCTGGCATTTTTGGATTTCAAAAAATGGATTCATTCAAAGCGGATGAGGGCGCACAAAAAGCTCCTAAGGTGGATTTCACGAAGTAAATTTAAAATAAAAAAATGCGCAGTGTGAAAAAAATAGTGCTTCTTTTCGCATTTTTTTCTATCATGGCGTTTCCCATGACGACATTTTCGTATACATCACCGGGCAAGCCATCCGGTTTTGTGAATGACTTTGCTCGCATACTTTCAGTGCCAGCAGAAAATTCTCTTGAACAAAATCTACAAAAATTTTCTCAAGAGACCGGACATGAGATTTCAGTGATAACTATTCAGACATTGAACGGAGACGTGATAGAAGATTACGCAAATACATTATTTCGCGAATGGGGGATTGGAAAAAAGAACGCGGATAACGGCGTTCTTTTTCTCATCGCAAAAGAAGATAGAAAGATGCGCATTGAGGTAGGGTATGGTCTTGAAGGTGCGTTGACAGATATTGAGTCAAAACACATTCAAGAGGATACGGTAAAACCGTTTTTTAAGGACGGGAAATTTGAGGAGGGGATTATCGCCGGAGTGAAAGGTATTGAGGACGCGATTCAGAGTGAGGTTATTCCTCAAGCGCAAAAACGCTCGGCGAGTCCAAAAAATTCACGCGCAATGTCTGAACTTCTCTTTTATGGTGCGTTTATTTTTTTCTCCGTGGTCCTTCCATGGCTTGCGAGTATGCTCGGTAGGACAAAGTCATGGTGGCTCGGTGGCATTGCGGGCGCCGTTATTGGTGGCATTGCGTGGTTTTTTACCGGTTGGTTACTATGGGTATTTTTGTCAGCGGTTATCGGATTTGTATTTGATTATTTTGTATCAAAAAACTATAAGGAACATTCAGATCATCCCTCATGGTGGGCGGGTGGTCCGTGGATTGGTGGCGGGATGGGCGGCGGCGGATTTGGAGGAGGTTTCGGTGGTTTTGGCGGCGGGAGTTCCGGCGGCGGCGGATCTAGCAGTAATTGGTAATTTTTGATAGGCGTCAGTGTAAAATATTTTTTAATATTACATATCATACGTCCATATGAGGCACATATTTTCCTCGCTTTTCCTCGCAAGTTTTACATGGATTTTTTTTGCCACTCCGGTACATGCCCAGGAAGAAATTCCTTATGTATACTTTACTACGACACCGAATACGGTTATTTTTGGAAAACCGGTAGTTCTTGAATGGACGTCTGAATATGTTGTTTCATGCACTGCGTCTGGTACGTGGTCTGGAGATCTTCCTTTATCGGGTTTGCGTACGATGTATCCAAAAAAGAGTCAGCAAAAATATGGTATTCAGTGCTCTGATGCGGCGGGGAGAAAAACAATTGTTGTGTCTCGCACTGTTTTGGGAAAGAAGAAGGTCACGAAGAAAAACATCATTCCATCGGTGAGTTTTTCCGCAAATACAGCGACTGTATCAGAGGGAGATTCCGTGACGCTTTCATGGAATGCGCGCAATGCGACCGCATGTAACGCCAAGGGTCCGGACAGATGGACAGGATTAAAACGTGCGTCCGGACAACAAACGGTTTTTCCTATGGAGAGCGGGTCATACATGCTTGTATGTTGGAATGCGAATGGGATTTCTACGCCAGTAAAGATGCTTGATATTTTTGTGGATCAAAAAGAAGAACAAGAGGGAAGTATTCCTGATGAAGAATTTGATCAGCCGCAAATCCCCAAACAGAAAGATCTACTATCAGAGCCGCCACAAGAGAAAAAACAAGTACAGGTTCCGATAATTGAACAACAAAAACAACCGATTCCCGCGCAACCTACGCAACCGGAGTCGAAGCAACCGGAAAAAGTTGTCGTCGCTCCTGTTGCTGTCGTGCCACTCCCTATTCCGGATTGTGACGGAACCGCTGAAACATTGAAAAAAATCGGAGTTATTACCTGTGGTCGTATTACATGGAAACTGCATCCGACACATGCCGCGCTTCTTGCTGGCGATCCGCGCGGATATCTGATGTTCTATGATAGACTGTATGGTACGCTGAAAGATTTACTTGCATATGAACCGAAAGAAAAAAAGATGGAGATCATGGAGCAGTGTCCGCTCAAGGGAGGTGCGAGCTGTCCGAATGGCAAGATGGGTTGGGATTATCCTATGTATGTCTTAGGGGGAAATACGGTATATATCACCAGTGATTTTTTTGAGAATTATTTTTGGAAGCTTGCAAACAGTACGGATCATTCGATCTCCGCATCTATTCAGCATGAGATGGGACACATTTTCACTCCGAGTCAGGATACCAAATATGCGTATCTTTGGGATGATTCATTTATAGAAAAATTTGCATCAGTGTGGGGAAATATGGGTGCGCTCATGGCGAATGAACTGAATAATACCGGTGAAAAATATTATTGGGATGCATGGTGTCGTGCAAAGGGAAAATCAGCGAGTACATGTATTGATCCATATGCCACGCTTGACGACTGGGCATCACTGGGGAGCGACGCGGATTGGAAAAATTTTATCGCAAATCCCAAAGCGGTTGGTAACGTGTATCCATATACCTTGGATATGCTTGTGCAGCTGTATAGGCAATTCAAGAATCAAGGGAAGCTCTCTGAATTTTATAATGGTTTTCGCGCGACATTCAGATATTACGACACGGAATTTCCACTGCCACTCGCGTGGAAGACGCCGGATATTAAGAATCAGTCGCGGGATATAGTAAGTGCAAAAGCGGCATTCTTTGCATTTCTTTTGAGTTATTTTACAGAGACAGACCTCTTGCCGACCTTTGAGACGTGGGGGTATCCGATTTCCCAAGAGACGAAAGATGCATATGCACTTATACGGAAAAGCGGGTATGATTATGTGGTATTTCTGGTAGCCGTGGAAAATCTTACTAATCCGCAGACGGTATATACGGGAACGGGAAACGGACTTACCGGTTCATACTATGATAGTATCGACTCATATCATGACGTTGATTCTTCGTCGCTTAAATTGACAAGAGTAGATCCCGCTATTAATTTTGATTGGCAATTAAGTGCGCCGGATGCGCGTATGGGGTATGATACATTTTTTGTAAAATGGACGGGATATATAGAGGCGCCGCTTACGGGAACATACACGTTTTCTACGATTGGAGACGATGGTGTTTTACTGTTGGTAAATGGTCAGCCTATTATTAATGACTGGAACGTACACGCACCAAAGGAAAATAGTGGAACAATTACGCTCGAAGCCGGATGGAAATACGCTATCCGACTGGAATACTTTGATGAATTTTATGGTGCGGAAATCCATCTTTTCTGGACGCTGCCAGGTAAGAAGAAAGAACTGATCCCACAGAGTCAGCTATACGCGCAGTAGGTATACATTAAGAACTCCCCTTGACAGAAATATAAGAAGAAGATAGGGTAGGTGTACATGGAGGTATCGTTCGTATGCATACGAATCAGCCAGAGGATCTGTCGAGATCCGTTCAGGGTGAAAACGATCCGGGATTTGAGAATCCCTTCCACTATCTTGTTCTCGGAGCGATGATTGGATATCACGAGATGCTCATGGAACAAGTTCGAGATGGAAATCCACATGGGGCGGTGGCATTTCTTGAGCGATGCCAATCCGGAGAGTCCCCATGCTAAGTCTCACTTTTTTCGAGATTGTGAGACTTTTTTTATTGGTGAAGGATGGAGTGTATGTTCCAGTTCTTCTATCTCTTTCTTTTTTTCTGCGTATTCTTTTCTAAGACATGCAAGAGTTTTTTCTATGGTCTCCCTGTATTCTTTTTTGTGTGCAGTTTCTAGTAATTTTTCCAAACTTGTAATAATTTGGTTGAATAGTAATGAGGCGAAACCAAGTCCCGCGAGTCCTCCGCCTTCATATTCTTTGACCTGTTTATTTTTTTCATCAAGGAGTTTTTGCACGTCAGATTCTTTTGTAAATGCAATTTTCTTTCCGGATTGAAGTTCTTTGAGGGTTTTATGTTGTGTGGATATTTCATCTCGAAGGGATTGCAGTCTGTTCCAATATTTTTCCACATAATCCGTTGGAACAAACACAACCGATCGTGGCACATGAATTTCCCCGAGAAACGTATCTCCTTGATCATTTGATCCTTTGAAATACTTTATGGGAAATAACAGATTGGAGTCAGCATATTTTTTGATGAGCGCCCTTTTTCTGTCCGCAGCCTCTCCCTCCTCGTGAGCAGTTGTAACATCAACACCAAGACGGATAAGGCCAAGTTGCGGATCATGAAATTCCACCACCATATCCACATGATTTAAACTGTCATCAAAATCGGTTGTTTCATACACAGATGCGTTTTTTCCAAGCCATTGGTCCGTAGTCTTATCGGAGTTTTTCCCAATAATGAGCTCAAGGTGACGCGCCGCCAATGCGTTGATAGGATTTTTGAAGCGGCTCTCTACTTCTCCTAATTTTTCCAAATCGCGGACGATTTCATCATGCGGATACACAGTATCTTCAAATTCATCCATTCGAGGTTTTCTTTTTGTAAAAAAACTATTTTCGTATTCTTCTTTCATGGAGAATTTCCCTTCTTGTTTCTCTGTTGTTTCGTTTGTTTCGGTTCCTGACATAAAGAAATGTAGCTATGAGTTACTTGAAAAAATGTATCACTGATTGTATTTTTTCATCCACGGTAAGCAGTCCGGAGTTCAGCGTGAGATGATAACCGCTCGCATCGCGGAAATCATACGCATCGCCATAGAGTGTTTTTGCGGTGGCTACCTCTGTCTGTTCGCGTTGGGAAAGAAGATCGCGAACTTCTTCTAGTGTTTTCCCCTTGTACTTGTTTGTTTGTAGGGCGCGTTCCGCGCGTACGTTCATATCCGCGCTGATGAATACACGAAGGATCATGGGAAGTCCCTCCGCAATAATACCATGGCGCATATCACTGACGATAGTACCTTGCGCGAGAATATCTCTCGCGCGCGCATCCATGGCGCGGTTTTCTTCAAATGTCGTCGCACGATAATATTCTTCAAATGATAGTTCTTGATTTGGATAGAGTTTCTGCCATTGTTCGCGCCAGAGGTCTCCAAGTGAAAATGTAGGCCAGTCCAGAAGCGGGGCGAGCTGGCGCACTGCGGTTGATTTGCCGGAACCGGGCAGGCCGGAAAAAAGAATGCCGTTGTATTTCATAAATCTTTTACCATATACGTACCTTCAAGACGATATCCCTGCTTTTTATAATACTCCCGTACGCCGATACCCGCAATAATCGCTACTCGCGCATATCCCGCATTTTTCGAGAGAGATTCGGCATAGGCAAGAAGTTTTTTTCCATATCCTTTATGCTGTGATGCGTCTTTTTCTCTTTTTGATAAGGGAACGAGATGGCCATAGGTATGGAGTTCCCTGACAATACTCGCGTCTTTTAATTCTGGAAAAACAGGAAGGAGTTTTTCTACCTCCTGCGATGGAAAGCGGAGTCGGAGAAATGCATATAATATTTTTTCATCCTCACTCTCAAAACTCAAGAAATATTCCTTGCCCCCTGAGGCGTCGTAGATCCTCTCTGTATAGCGGGGAGGCTGCGTATATGAGCGTAATGCTTCTTCTGAAATATGTCCTATCTCGCGACAGCGCAAACATCTGCATACGAGACCATCTTTTTTCATACGCATAAGAATATCTTGTCGGAGGTTTGTCGTTTTATTTCCCTCAAGAATTTCATCCGAGGGAATATCTCGAATAACGCGGGCGATTCGTACATACGGGGGAGTAATCGCTTTAATTTCTGCAAGAAGTGCGAGAAGAGTTTTTGATGTGTATGGCGTATATCTTCCATCTTTGAGCCACCCAGAAAGCTCTGCCGTCTCCATGACCACGCATGGATAGAGTTTGATGGTATCCGGCTGGAGGTCTTTGGATGTATAGACGTCTTTTGCGCAATGAAAATCTTTTTTTGGCGTTGATCCGGGCAGTCCTTGCATAAGATGAAAGTCCACCTTAAATCCAGCGTCTTTCAAGAGCTGGGTGCACTGTACGACGCGTTCTCGAGAATGGCCGCGCTTGATAAGGTCAAGCACGGCATTATCCGTATGTTGGACGCCAATTTCACCGCGCGTGCATCCAAGATCGCGAAGTCTTTTGAGCTCCTGCAGAGTAATAAAATCCGGTCGTGTCTCAATAGTAAGACCGATACATCTATGCGCGGCAGTTTCATTTTTTTTCTGTGCGGAAAAAAGTTTTTTTTCCGTCCAGTTCCTTTTTTCTTCCCCCTCAAAGCGGTTGTATGGATTTTTCAAAAGGGGAGAGGATTTCTTTTTTATTTTTGGGGAGTTCATCGCCCTAAAAACTTCTTTGATAAACCATTGTTGGTAGTCTTTGGGATAGGATGACCACGTGCCGCCCTTGATAATAATTTCAATTTTATCTGTCGCATGGCCGTTTCCCTCGAGTATGCGTATACGATACGCAATCTGTTCATAGGGATCAAATTTCAGGGCTAACGCGCGCGCCGCCGCCGGCTCTGTGGCTACATAGCTTTTTGGCATACGATCTTCCGTAGGGCAGTAGACACATCGTCCCGGACAGGGAAAGGGCATCGTGAGAAGCGTAAGAATAGAGACACCGGACTGAGAACGGATTTTTTTTACACAGAGAAGTTCCTCAATTTTTGTATTCTTTTCAATTTCTTTTGCGGCAATGAGTTTTCTATACGCGGCAAAAAGGAATGTATGAGAAAGAATGCCGCATCCGGCTTTTTTGCTTACTCTGCATTTGAGAGAGTGAAGTATTTTTTGAGAACTGTTGTCTCTTTTGACAAGTTCTTGTATGATCCATTCTGCGGGCCGGGTAAGATTTTTAGATTTTTTTTGCATAGGTATATGAATAGGGAGACTGCGGAAAAAATATGCGCACTGAACGCGCGGACATATGATCGGATCGCGCGCGCTTTTTCTGATACGCGCGCGCGGCCGTGGGATGAGTGCGCGCCGCTTAGTGGATATGTAAAAAACGAAATGAACGTTCTAGATGTTGGATGCGGAAACGGACGATTATTGATCTCATTTCCACAAGATCTGCAGATTCAGTATACTGGTATCGATACGAGTATTGAGTTGATCCAGCGCGCGCAAGAGTTATATGCGAATGATCCGCGTCAGCCGGAATTTTTTACAAGAGATGTTCTTTCTCTTCAAACTATTCCAGAGATACAAAGCAGGCAGTATGATGTTGTATCCGCGATTGCCGTGCTTCACCATATCCCCAGCCGTGAGTTTCAAACGCAGGTACTTTTTTTGATGCGAGAGTTCTTGAAACCGGGCGGTATGCTTTTTTTGACAAACTGGAATCTTTTGCAAATAGACGCGCGTAAAAGCGTATGGCGCCATGCATGGGAGCGATGGCGTATGTCTGATGGTGAATGGCAAAAAAAATATGGTTTTTCAAGAAAAGAACTTGGGTTTCGCGACGGTATGACGACATGGAAAAGCGGCAGTCTCTCCGAACCGTTGTATTATTATAGCTTTACTTTGGGCGAATTGGCAAGACTTTGCCAGTCGGCTGGATTTTGTGTGAGAGAGGTGTATTATAGTAAGAAAGGAATGCGCGCGCACTGGTGGGATGGAAGGAACAGCGTGGTAGTCGCACAACGTGTATAGACCTCTTGCAAAATAGCTTCCCGGTTATTTCTGGTTCATTTTTATTCAAAAACGGATGATGAATGAGGAGGAATATCGAGATATTTTGAGGAGTTCAGCGCCGTTTTTGTTTTAAAATGGACAGAAATAAGCCGGAAGAAATTCATAATGTTATTTTGCAAGAGGTCTTATGATCATATTCATAAAAATATTGGAAAAGATTTTTTTGCCGCCGGGGATATTTTTTATTCTTTTGGGCGCGAGTTTTTTGTATGTCAAAAAAATAAAATTGACTCGGATTTTTATTGGAATAACACTAATACTATTGTATTTTCTCTCCATTGCGCCGGGAGCACACCTGCTCAATAGAATTCTTGAGGCCCCTTATGATCAAGAAAAAAATATTCAAAAACCTCAAGAACATGATATGATCGTCGTATTAGCCTCGGGAGCATCATCAAAAGAAAGATCATTCCAAGAGCTATCCGGTGTAAGCGTGAAGCGTCTGTGGCGAGGAATAGAACTCTACCATACATTTGATAAAAAAATTCCCATTCTCTATACCGGTGACGCGGGAAAACTTTTTAATGAAGACATACAGGAGCCGGCGCTCGCAAAAAGATATGCGGAGAGAGCTGGTGTTTTCGGAGATGATTTTTTGACAGATACTGATTCCGGCACTACCCACGAAAGCACATTGAACGTAAAAAAAATTTTAAACAGTCGCTTTCCAAACACATCAGATTCGCGCGTCTATCTCGTCACTTCGGCGCGGCATATGGAGCGGTCGGTACAGGATTTTCGTCGCAATGGCATGTCTGTCATTCCTGTTCCCGCGGATTTTATCACGAGCCGTACATTTGATAGTAACGTGTTTAGTTTTCTCCCTGATTCCGAACAATTTAATTCGTCTATGGGAGCACTTCATGAGCTGATCGGAAATCTAGGATATCGGTTCTATTCGAAGGCTTTGTAATTTTTTCCTTTTATTTCTGTTGTTTTCTTGGTTCAAATCTGGCAAGAAGACGACTCCCTTGACATTATTCTCTTTTCATGGTACACTTCATTGACTGAAAGTGACGTTTTTTTGGAAAGAGAGGAGACAGACATGGCTGACGGAAGAAAGATTCAGGTCAAAGATCTTCCACTGTGGCTCGGATGGCTCCGAGATATTCTCACCAAGGCGGCCGAGATCTCCGACGAAGAGGTCGACGAGCTGGATAACGGTCCGGTCGTTTTGGGCGAAGAGGTGATCGGCACGATTCCCGACAGTCTCCTGCGTCTCCATATCCTGAGCAAGAGGATTAGCGAGGATGCGCAGAAGATGGGCGAGGAACACGTAGCAAAGTTCCACGAATCAAACAAACCGATCAATTCGGAGGATTGTCGGAGGCTTTACGAGAGCATCGCGGCGATTCACCGGCAGTACTCTGATGCCAAGAACCTTTTTTGGAACTGCGTTCGTCGAGGGTTTGATATTAAGGAAGTCGGCATCGGGATTCGCGAAAACAATACCATCGTACTCCTGTCGGAGGAGTCCGAGGAAGACGAACTGCGCGAACAGCTCGAGGCTCGGGACTTGCCGGAGGTGCTCACTCAGCTGATCTTCGGCGCGCGGTCGTTGGATTAGTGACACTAGACATCACCATGTCGGGAACATACGCGTTCCCGTTTTTTTTATTTTGACGAGAATAACTATATATGATATTTTTATTGTGAAAAATAATATAAAGAGAAATATATGATGAAAGAAAACGGAGACAGTATTCCAAAAACAAAAGGGGATGAGCGTGCGAAAAGAAGAAGAAAAGATCAGTTTGAGCCGACAGGCGGGGGATTTTCGGCACAGGCAAAACGTGCGGAGGTGAATAGGCAGTACGAAGGTGTTCCGGAGGTATTACGGCCAAAAGTGCGCGTGCATCTTCCCGGTGAAAAGGAGAAGTATTTAGAAAGAGAAGAGCAGAAAAAACAAGATAAGAAAAAAAAGAAAAGGTAGAGAGAGTATTGTGTCATTCCCGTGAAAACGGGAATCCAGTATTTTTTAAGTATGAGGAACTGGATTCTCGGGTCAAGCCCGAGAATGACAATGATAAATCCCCGATCAGAGCCTGTCCTCAATCCCCGATCAGGTCGGGGATGACAGCCGTAGTTTTTATGAAATTTAAATTGATATCAGATTTTTCTCCGGCAGGAGACCAACCAAAAGCCATCGCGAGCCTCGTGGATGGCTTTTCACGCTATCCATGCCAGACCTTGCTCGGAGTCACGGGAAGCGGGAAGACATATACTATCGCGAGCGTCATTGAAAAATTACAGATTCCCACGCTTGTCCTCGCGCATAACAAAACACTTGCGGCACAGCTCTATACAGAATTCAAAAATTTCTTTCCAGAGAACAAGGTTTGCTATTTTGTCTCATACTATGATTATTATCAGCCGGAGAGTTATTTGCCGCAGACGGATACCTACATAGAAAAAGATACGCAGATCAATGAAAAAATAGAACAGCTTCGCATAGAGGCGGCGGCGGCGCTGATGTCGCGCAAAGATGTGATTGTAGTCGCGTCTGTTTCGTGTATCTATGGATTTGGTGATCCGCTCAACTTCCAGCAAGCCATGGTAACACTGCGCATAGGGCAAACCTTGTCCCGGAGGAAATTTATGGAGACGCTTGTAGAGCTTCTTTATGCGCGCAATGATATGGCGCTTATGCCCGCGACTTTTCGCGTGCGCGGAGATGCGGTAGATGTAGTGCCTGGGTTTGGCGGAGATATCTATCGGTTTGAATTTTTTGGAGATACCATAGAGTCAATTCACACACTGCATCCACTCACGTTTGATCCGACGGAAACACTCCAAGAGGCGGTGCTTTTTCCGGCGAAACCGTTTATCGCGCCGGAAGAAAAAAAGAAGCGCGCGATTGAGAGCATCAAAGAAGAGCTCAAACACCATCTTCCTACTCTCTGTCCACTGGAGGCGCATCGGCTGGAACAGCGTACGAATTATGACATCGAGATGATAGAGCAGCTCGGGTCATGCAAGGGTATAGAAAATTACTCGCGGCATTTTGACGGACGTAAGGCGGGGGAGCCGCCGTTTTGTCTCTTGGATTTTTTCAAAAAGAATCCGTTTTCAAAAGAATTTCTTTTATGCATAGATGAAAGTCATGCCACCATACCCCAAATACGAGGGATGTATTTCGGTGATCAGAGCAGAAAAAAGAATCTCATTGATTTTGGGTTTCGCCTTCCGTCCGCGTTTGATAATCGTCCTCTAAAGTTTCATGAGTTTGAAAAATATCTAAGTCACGCGATATGTATCAGCGCAACGCCAGGTGAGTATGAGGCGCTAAAAAGCGGACAGGTGGTAGAGCAAATTGTACGTCCAACCGGCTTGGTGGATCCGGATGTAGTTGTGCGTCCAATCAAGGGACACATTGAAGATGTAAAAAAAGAGATACTCGCATCCATAAAGCGCGGTGATCGTATTCTCATCACAACACTGACAAAACGTTCCGCGGAAGAGCTTGCGGAGTATTTCGTAGAACATGATGTGAAGGCGCGATATTTGCATAGCGAGATTGACACGCTTGAACGGACGAAGGTGATACAAGAATTTCGCAGAGGTGTTTTTGACGTGCTTGTAGGAATCAATTTATTGCGTGAGGGATTGGATATTCCGGAGGTAGGGCTTGTTGCGATTTTTGACGCGGACAAAGAAGGGTTTTTGAGGAATACCACAAGTCTCATTCAGACCATCGGACGCGCGGCGCGGAATGTACACGCGAAGGTGATACTATATGCAGATGTCATGACAGACTCCATAAAACGCGCGAGTGAGGAGACAGATCGCAGGCACACAATACAAACGGCATATAATAAAAAGCATAAGATCACTCCACAGAGTATAAAGAAAGCATTAGCGCCATCAGAAAAAGATGCGTGGAAAAAATCAGATGCCGCAAAGACTACTCGTCAGCTTCGCGTACAGCTGGAAGAAGAAATGCGAGTGTGCGTGGAAAACCTTGATTTTGAGCAGGCGATTACCTTGCGGGATAAGATAAAAGAACTGAAAAAAGCGAGAAGATTAGATCCTAAACCAAGAAAACAGAAACATTTTCCCTGATTTTACGTCTTATATAGTGAAGGTAAGCGCTTCATTCACCTTTTTCATCCTTGCTAAAATCTCATAATTTCGGCTACGACTTTCTGAAAAATTCTCAAAATAGCACCACTATTCTTTAAATTTTTCAGTTTGTCTCGCTCGAAATTCTGAAATTTTATCGAAGGCAAATAAGGCGAATGAAGCGCTACTATGCCTTTACGGCATGGCATTTTTTTATGCAAAAACAACATTCAGCAACAGTTCGAGACATTCTCCGTGTGTACTGGCAGGAAGTTCGAAAACAGAAAGGTATAGCGTTCGCGTCATATGCGAGTATGGGACTTGGAACCATTATCGCTCTCGTTCCGCCGCTCTATTATAAAACATTTTTCGATACTCTTTCTCAAGCACATATAGGCGATGAGACCATATCCGTACTTATCGGTATTCTTGTCGTTATTTTTTTCATACATAGTATTGAAATCGCGCTTCAGCGGGCAGGCAGTTTTTTGGATGCGGAACTTCAGTCTCGCGTGATGGCAAATCTTCGAGAAACGGCATTTGCGGTTCTCTTGAATCATTCCTATAGATTTTTCTCAAATAATTTTACAGGCGCGCTTGTCCAAAAAATCAATCGCCTTTCACGGGCGTTTGAGCGTTTTTGGGATGCGACGTTTTTCGGATTTTTCACACTCTCACTTCGTATTATCGGCGTGACGATTTTACTTTTCTTTTATAATACTCTCGTCGCTCTCGCGATGGTGGTGTGGGTAGTATTATTTATTACCTTCAACATTTTCTTTGCGCTCTATAAATTACAGTTTGACGCGATTCGCGCGGAGCGGGAGTCAAAGACAACGGCGGTCATGGCGGACGCGATCACGAATAGTACGACAATAAAACTTTTTTCAGGAACAGAGTTGGAAAAGGAGCGGTTTCATGAGGCATCGGATTTACATAGGCAAAGTCAGATTTTTTCTTGGACGCTTGCAAATATCAATGATCTTGTTCAGGCGATTTTATTTGTAGGTCTGGAATTCGCGCTGTATTTCATCGGTACGCATGCGTGGAATGCGGGCGTACTTTCACTTGGCGGACTGATTCTGATTCAGTCATATTTTCTCCAGCTTGTGGGACGTCTTTGGGATCTGGGCAGGCGTATTCGTGATGTCTATGAGAGTATTGCGGACAGTAAAGAGATGGTAGAGATCATACAAACACCATATGAGATACAAGATGTACAAAACGCAAAAGATATTATCGTGCATAAGGGTAAGATCCAATTTCAGAATGTCGTCTTTCGCTATCAAAAAAATAAACCCATTATTGATCGTCTTTCTTTTACCGTGAAACCCGGTGAGCGAGTGGGATTAGTGGGAACATCCGGTGCCGGCAAGTCTACTATTATAAATCTGATATTGCGATTTTATGACATTGCCGATGGCTCTATCACTATTGACGGGCGGAATATCTCAAAAGTAACGCAGGAAAGTTTACGCTCGCACATTGGATTTGTTCCGCAGGAGCCCATTCTCTTTCATCGGTCGCTTTTGGAAAATATCAGATATGGTAGAAAAGATGCCACCGATGAAGAGGTGCATAAAGCGGCGTGGCTTGCAAATTGTGATGAGTTTATTCGGGGACTTACATACGGCTATAATACGCTTGTGGGTGAGCGTGGGATAAAGTTATCCGGCGGCGAGCGTCAGCGCATTGCCATTGCGCGAGTCATTTTGAAAAACGCGCCAATCTTAATTCTGGATGAAGCTACCTCAAGCCTTGATTCTCATTCAGAGATACTGATTCAAGACGCGCTTGAGACGGTCATGAAGGGAAAGACCACTATCGCTATCGCGCACCGTCTTTCCACCATTCGGGAGATGGATAGAATTATCGTACTTGAAAAAGGCGGCATCGCGGAAGAGGGAGGTCATGATGAGCTATTAAAACGTAAAAAAGGTGTCTATAAAAAACTCTGGAAGATCCAATCTGGAGGGTTTTTGCTGGATGATGCGGAGGTGTAATCGCTCCCCCCGTGTACCCTTGACAGGAATCCCACACCTTGCTACACTCTCCTATGTCCATATCTGAAAGGATCTGGATGGAGCGACCCGGAGAACATTCGGGGATTCGTGACTCGCTCGCCCTCGCAGGTGTAGCGGATGTGTTTCTTCGGGAATTACATACGCTTGGCGCCAGACCCGGGGGAAAACTCGAGGTCGGATACGACCGAGACCCCAGTGAAAACTGAGGCCCAGTATTTCCGGCTTTTTCACGGCTGAGCCGTGAACCTCCAGAGAAATGCCCTCCAAGTCCTCGCATAGAGGCGTTGGAAAAGAAGTGGCACAGTGTATCTCATTCACATCATTCATCCCTGCTCCCATTCTGAAATTTCGGCTACGACTTTCTGAAAAATCTTCAAAAGAGTACCACTCTTCTTCAGATTTTTCAGTTCGTCTCGCTCGAAATTACAAAATGGTATCTAGGGCAAATGACATGAATGAGATACTGGGGGATACCAGTTCTTTTCCAATTTTTAAGGGGTGCACCTTCTGTCATTCTCGGGCTTGACCCGAGAATCCAGTGTTCACTCTGGAGGGGGTAGTCACAGCATGAGATCGCCTCTCCTTCACGATCTTCAGTCATTCAACCTTCACCCTCCAAAATTTTGCAGAGCAAAACGTAGGAGGGTAAGACTCTGGAGTTTAGTACTCAGTACTAAGAACCGAGTACTCAGTACTTTTCTCCCACGCCTCGTCATAATGATGAGGTTTTTATTTTTTTATTGACATAAAAATATTAAAAGGTATGATATATGATAGGAAAAAATAAAAATTGTCACCATGGAGATAGTATTTACAAAACATGCGAATGAAAAGTTTGAAATATTAAAAAAGCACAATGTATCAATTACCCGACAAAAAGTAATTGAAGTCCTTAATCATCCATATCTAAGAGACCATTCACGAAATCCGCTTATTATTGCGCAGGGAATACTCGATTTTTTACATGTGATTAGAATCGTATACCGGATACAACAAAATAAGATTATCGTTATTACCTTTTATCCTGGAAGGAGATCACAATATGAAAAAAAATAAAATGCAAAAAATTTCATATGAGCAAGAAGCTGATATTCTGCGAGTCGAGATACTCACATCACCGATCGATTATGCTACAGAAATTGGTCCTTTTGTTATTCATTTCAATAAAAAAGGAATTCCTGTGTATGTAGAAATTTTAGAGGCATCAAAATTTTTGAAAGAAACAGAGAGGGCATACTCAAAAAGAAAGACAGTTCACATACAAAAAATGCAATACGTGTAAAGATATTCTTCTTAGGAAAAAGAAAAGGGGTACTTGGTACTTCTTTTTTTATTGGCGCCCCCCTTGACAGCAATCCCACCCCCTGCTACACTCCCTCTTGTCCATATCTGAAAGGATTTGGATGGAGCGACCCGGAGAACATCCGGGGATTCGTGACTCGCTCGCCCTCGCAGGTGTAGTGGATGTGTTTCCTTGGAGATACATACGCTTGGCACCAGACCCGGGGGAAAACTCGAGGTCGGATACGACCGAGACCCCAGTGAAAACTGGGGCCCAGTATTTCCGGCTTTTTCATGGCTGAGCCATGAACCTCCAGAGAAATGCCCTCCAAGACCTCACGCAGAGGCGTTGGAAAAGAAGTGACATTTTTTAGAGGTTGTCAGTTCTTTTCCAATTTTCAAGGAGTGTATCTTCTGTCATTCCCGACTCGATCGGGAATCCAGTATTCACTCTGGAGGGGGTAGTCACTCTGTTGGGGTTTACCTTATGTCCCATCCAGTCGTTCAACCCCAACCTCTGGAGGGGGTAGTCACTCTAGGAAAGGGAATCGCGTCTGCTTCTATCGTCGTTCAACCCCATACTTCTACTTAAGACTGGATTCTCGGGTCAAGCCCGAGAATGACACACATACCTCGTCATAATGATGAGGTTTTTTATTTTTTCACGATAAATGGCTCTATCGTATCGCGCGTGATAACAGTCACAGGAACAGACGCATACGCATTGTGCCATGCGCGCGTCCGTATACTATCATTACTCCATTTGCATTCAAACGCCGTAAGACCCTCCCTTGACTCCTCCACAAGATCAATTTCACTCCCATTCTTGGTACGCCAAAAATACTGCCGAACCTCACGCTGTTCACGTTGATAAACTTTTAATCGCTCTGTAATAAAAAAATTCTCAAACAGCGCACCACTATCATGTCGCGTATCGAATGAACCAAAGGAATCAATAAGGGCATTTCTAATGCCCGTATCAAAAAAATAAATTTTCTCGAATCGTGTTACTTCGTTGCGCCTATTCTTGCCTAAGGGTGATACGCGAAACACAATAAATGCCTGCTCCAACATGCGAATATAGCTTATGACTGTTTGTCTGCTGACTTCTAATTTCTGAGCAAGCTCATTGTAAGAAACTTCTCGCCCAATTTGATATGCAAGAAGTTGCGTTAATTTTTCTATAATAATGGGTTTACGCATCCGCTCAACTCGTAAAACATCCTTAAAGAGATAGTCCCGCGTAAGTTGGCGCACTTCTTGCTCTGGATCTGAAGCTGTAATAACTGCCGGATACATGCCAAAACGAATCCGAAATTCCAATAAGCGCATTGCTTCATGATTACCTACTGATCGTGCATATTCTGCATAAGAAATGGGAAATAGAGTAAAAGGAATATTACGACCGGTAAGCGGTTCAGCGGCGCCATCTGCCAACTCAAACGACGATGAGCCGGTTGCAATAACAACAAGCTCCGGATCAGTATCATGGAGTAATTTTAATGCAAGACCAATACCGGGAACACGCTGTGCCTCATCAAGAACAATGGTACGCGCACCACGGATAAACACCTTCATTTCTGATGAAGTTTTATTACTAAATGCGGATCGTACGTCAGGCTCATCACAAGAAAGATATATGCTGTTTGAAATATCTTTTAATATATCACGTACAAGTGTTGTCTTGCCAACTTGCCGAGCGCCATAGAGGAGAATGATCTTTCTATGTGTAAGAGCTTCTATAATCTGTGTTTTTAAATCTCTCTGAAACATATATTTTCAATCTTATGCCTTAAAATGCTGTTACATACTCAATTGTATGCCTTAAAGAGATATATGTCAATTTTTTATGTTATAAACGAGAGCGTTGCAAAACTCATAGTGTCATCCCGAGCGAAGTCGAGGGATCTACGTTTTTTCTTATATTAACGAAGATTCCTCCACTCCTTACAGTCGGTCGGAATGACAAAAGGCGAGTTTTGCAACGCTCTCTTTACCATAAAGCCATCCCCCCCCTTGACAGAAATTCCACCCCCTGCTACACTCCCTCTTGTCCATATCTGAAAGGATCTGGATGGAGCGACCCGGAGAACATCCGGGGATTCGTGACTCGCTCACCCTCGCAGGTGTAGTGGATGTGTTTCCTTGGAGATACATACGCTTGGCACCAGACCCGGGGGGGAAAACTCGAGGTCGGATACGACCGAGACCCCAGTGAAAACTGGGGCCCAGTATTTCCGGCTTTTTCATGGCTGAGCCATGAACCTCCAGAGAAA
>JACPMJ010000031.1 GCA_016186045.1 Candidatus Uhrbacteria bacterium
ATCCTCGTCTTCGAACGCGGACATGTCCACGTTCTTGATCTGCCGATCCCCACCCTCCAGCACAAGCGTGCCGGTCGTGAGGATGCCAAGCGGGGTCTCGCCGCCGTCCTTGTAGTCATCGCCCTTGATGCCGGCGGCCATGAGTCCGCTCTGGTTGTTTGGACCAAAGCGGTAGCTGATGCCAACCCAAGGATAGATATCCAAGGTGCTCCGGAACTTTTTCGGGAACTTGTTGCCGCGATCCCAGATCACATTCCAGGTTCCCCCGAGGGAGAGGGCGAGTGGGGAGATGTTCCCATTTGCGTTGAAGACGGGAAGGGGGACATCTACCTGCTCCTGGATGCTCCAGGACTCCAGTGCTCCGTTCAGCGTACCCTTCAGAGTGTTCTGGAGGGCGTAGTGCTTGGGAAGTACCGAAGCAGTCGCACCAAGGATCCCCAGGGACCGAAGAAAGACATTGCCAATCTTCTGGTCCCACTGGGCAGACACCGAAAACAGGTTCGTACCCTCGATCCTGTCGCCATTGTTTACGCCAACTACGGTTTGCAAAACCGTGCTGTTGCGCGGGTTACTCCGCCACCGGAGAGCCGGTCCCACACGCCAGACATTTCTGCCAAGCGATGCGAGAACCTCCTGGTTCTTGGAGATCAAGCTTGGAGAGCGGTAGTACCCGCCACCAACGCCGAAATCCCACTGGGAATCGGCGAGCTGGGTCATGATCGACCCGTCTGCATTTGTGAAGGACCGGGGATATCCCAGAGAGACGTCCTTCTCCTTGTAGGATTCGAACTCGTGCAGCCAGGCCGCACTTACGTGAGCTCGCATCTTCCCCAGAAGTCCGCTGTCCGCGATAGACTGCTGGACGACTGGCTGGGGAAGCTCGCGCTGAGACGTCGGAGGAGCGCTCTCACTGCGCTTCTGATCCACGGACGTTGCCAGGAACGACTCACGACGAGTCCAGATCGAGTGAACAATCGGTTCCCGTGAGACAGGCTTGCCGTCCGTGGTCAGGCCGCTCAACTTGAGGTCATACCGCTTTCCATGGGATTGCGGCAGACTCACCGTGAAGGCGAGCGTGAGTGGCGCCTCGGGCTTTCTGATGTTCCACGTGGAAGTGCCGTCCGTCAGAGACGCGGACACTCCCTCGTTTGCCGCCGGGATGAAGTTCAACTCTGGCGGATAAATCACATTCACCCGCGAGAGTCCCTGAACAGCCACCTCGATCTTGACGTGATCCCCAGGATCAAACGTCTGATTCATGGTGGTCACTCGGATGTTGTACGCCATAGCCGGAGCCGCGGCGCACAGGATGATTAGTACGGCCCAGAGAAGTGCCGTGCCAAAGACCTTGTTCCCCATTTTGTCCTCCTTTTTGTATGGGGTTTGGACGCTGAAATTTTTATGCGGTCCGGGGTAAGTCCGGAAAGCATGCCGATCATACCTCAAAAAAGAGGAAAAACTTTTATAATATGAATAAATTGTCAAAAAACGCGTAGAAAGGCATATTTCCTTATTTCTCTTATATTTCTCATGGTTTTTGCCTTTTTGTACGATTACTCTCTATTAAAGCATAAAATAAAGCATTTGTCAAGGGGGGCACCCCTTTACTTTTTTTCGGAGATATTGTTATATAGGGAGCGACTTTGAGCCTCAAACCTATCGTCATGGAATACTATTTGCAACATATCTGTAAAAAATGGAAGCTGATGACACTTTGTATTTTTTTTGGGATCGCGCTTGCACTGGGAGGAAGCTTTGCGCGTCCATGGGAATATACCTCGTCAGTGCGGCTTTTGATCGTGCAAAAAAATACCGGCACATCAGATGCGTACGCGGTCTTGAAATCAGCGGAAAGCATCAGCGATAATCTTTCCCAGGTGGTGCGCACCTCGTCATTCTTGGATAAAGTTCTTGACGCCGCATATGGCGTGGACAAGAATTTTTTTCCACGCAAGGAATATGACCGGAGAAAAAAATGGAACCGCATGATCGAGACGCAAGGTTCGCGCGGCACCGGATTTCTCAAAATCACCGTGTATCATCCTGACAAGCGCGAAGCGCATACGATCGCGCGCGCAGTCTCTTCCATTCTTATCAAGGAGGGATGGCAGTATGTGGGGACTGCCATGGAGATGAAGCTCGTGGACAGACCTCTTGAGTCTCGGTTTCCCGCACGACCAAATATATTTGTAAATATATTTTTTGGTTTCTTTTTTGGTGCATGCGCAGGGGCGTTGTATGTGATGGGAAGACAGCGTATGCTTCAAAAGATGGCGCCGCATGGTTAGTATTTGGAATCCTGTTTTCAATATGAACTTCAAAAAAGAAATTATCTCCTCATTGGTTATTCCTGTGATAGGGATTTTTTTTGTTATGTTTTTTTCACCGCTCAAGGCCTTGGCTTTGTTCTTGGGATTGACATGTGTCGTATGCGCATTTCTTCGGCCACAGTGGCTCATCCTTTTTTTGGTGTTTCTTATTCCACTTGAGCCGTTTGCGCTGAAATTTGTTCCCAATGATTTGTATATATATGCGCGGTATGCGTCCGAAGTCATGGTGTATATGTTGTTTCTTTCCGCGTGCGTGCGTTCACGACATTATTTCGCGCAGATAAAAAAAAGTCCGATTGTGTATGCGATCGTATTTCTTTTTTTCACGATTTGCGTATCCATTGTTTTAAATATCTCCACACCATTGGAAGTGTCTGTGCTTGGCGCGCGGCAGATCATCAGGTTTGTTCTATTGTTTTTTGTCGCGTTTGTTTTTTTGCGGGAACACTTCTGGATAAAAAAATTTTTTGTGCTTATGGCGGTAGTGGTTGTACTTGAAAGCAGTATCGGAATAGCGCAAGCGCTTTCCGGCGGCGCGTTGGACGCGCTACTGGTTCCCGCGGGCCCGAAGTTTTTCAATGAATACCAATTAACCACAGGTACTAATCAATTTTGGGAAGAAGGCCAGCGGATATTTGCCACCATGGGGCGCTATGATCAGCTAGGGACGTTTTTGGTGTTTTTTCTTCTTTTTTTACTTGCATATGCGTATGAAGGAAAAAATCCCAGCATAAAAAAATACGGATATATCGTGTTTCTCCTCGCCTTACCCGCGCTCCTTCTTACCTATTCGCGCGCGTCATGGTTCGGATTTTTTCTTGGGATGTTTCTTATTTCCGTCGTATTAAAAAAAGATCGCCGGGTACGCGCGGGATGCATCGTGGCGCTTGTGATAGGCGCGGCATATCTTTTATATTCGGGAATGATTGTTCCGCAATTGACTGACGCACCGCGTCAGACTTTTGCGGAACGGTTTTTTGAGGCGTTTTCTTTTGAGCGGTGGCGTGGAGAATACTATGGGTATGGCAGGCTGTTTTTCATGGTGCATGCGCCGGTGGCGATTCTTTCCCATGCGCCGCTTTTCGGGCTTGGACCAGGCACGTTTGGCGCAGGCGCGGCCACCGCCCTGCAGTACACTGAACAGTACGACCGCCTCCACCTGCCGTTTGGCATTTGGGGAAGTGAAGGATTCATTGATAACAACTGGCTTTCGATATTTGGGGAAATCGGCAGTGTCGGGCTTTTGGCGTATTGGATGATTTTTTTCCTTCTTATGAAAGAATCATACAGGGTATGGAAACAGGGAAAAAATGGCATGGAGCGCGCGCTGGGACTTGGGTATATGGCCGCGGTATGCGCAGTATGGTTTCAGGCATTCTTGGCAACCTATCTTGAGATGCGCACGCTTGCGGTGTATTTTTGGCTCTGTGGCGGGATTGTTGCGCGGCTTGCGGTGGAAGAGAGAGAAAAGAAACGTGGAGGAGACGGCGCTGTATCTTTTTGCACGGGTTTAAACGGCCAAGCGGGCACGGTTTTTTGCGAAGCAAAAAGAGATGGCCGTTTACCCGACAAAAATCTCGCTGGGATTTTTGTCGAAAGTGCAAAGAGATACAGTGCCGGCTTTATGTAGAATATACATATGGTATGAAAATAATCGTTGCACATAAATATTACTATGAAAAAGCCGGCGCGGAGCGGTATGTTTTTGATAGTATAAAACTTTTGGAAAATAGCGGTCACGAGGTGATTCCGTTTGCCATGCATCATCCAAAAAATAAACAAACGCCGTGGAGTAAGTATTTTGTTTCATATAGCGATTTTTTGCATTCTTCATTTTTTGAAAAATTCCGTATTCCGTTTCGCATGATCTATTCTTGGGAAGCAAAGAAAAAATTTCGCGCACTTGTGAAAGAAACCAAACCTGATATTGTGCACATCCACAACATATATCATCATATATCTCCATCCATTCTTGATGTATGCCGTGAGTATGGCATACCGGTGGTACAGACCATCCATGACTACAAAATGATTTGTCCAAACTACATGCTTTTTTCAAACGGAAACATTGATGAGAGCTGTAAGGGAGGGGCGTATTGGCACGATGTACTGAATCGGTCGGTCAAACATTCATATGTGAAAAGCGCGCTTGCGGCGCTGGAGATGCATATCCATCACGCACTCTTGAAAATTTATGAAAAAAATGTGCAGATATTCATCATGCCATCGCATTTTGTTTTGGAAAAATTTTTTGAATTTGGCGTACCAAAAGAGAAGATGATATATTTGCCATATCCGATGGATGTAAATTTTGATTCTCGAACAATCCGCCGGTCGGCGAACGGGAATGAGATACACATTCGGGATTCCTCTCCGCGCCATCCGCCGACTGGCGGAGGCGGATCCGCTCGGAATGACAGTGAGAGGCCTACTATCCTCGCCTTCGGCCGTTTATCAGAGGAAAAAGGATTTGATGTATTGATCCGCGCTATGAGAGATGTGGACGCGCATGTAGATATTATTGGTGATGGACCCTTACGAAAAAAACTTGAAGCATTGGTGCGTTCCGAGGGTGTTTCTGAAAAAGTGACCTTGCATGGCTTTTTGCCACGCCAGCGCATTTTTGAATATATGAAACATTCTGCATGCGTGGTGGTGCCGTCACTATGGTATGAGGTGCTTCCCTATGCGATCTTGGAATCATACGCGCACGGCACAGCAGTGATCGCATCAAATATCGGCGGTATGAAAGAATTGGTCGGGCACGTGAATCCGGAGTATCTTTTCGCGCCAGGGGAGAGCGCTGATTGTGCGCGCAGTATTGCGGCCGCACTCATGCATCCGGATGCTGCGGCTGATGCCGGAGAAAAAGGCAGGCTGTATGTGCGCAAGGAATGCGATCCCAACATACATATTCAAAAACTTTTGGACATATATGCGCGCCGTATGAGAAAGCCCCTGCCCCTTGACAAGGATAGAGAAAGAGCCTAAGGTATGGGCATATGAAAATCGTGATGATTGGACAAAAATCCATTCCTGCAGGTGCAGGCGGAGTGGAACGTCATGTAGAAGATTTGAGCCGCAGGCTTGTGCAACAGGGGCATGAGGTCATCGCCTATTGTCAGCGCAAAGATGCGAATACACAGAGGCGAATGCCGCAATGGTATGGCATCCGTCTTTTTTACATTCCCATTATTCGTACAAAGCATCTTGCCACAGTCACGCATGTTTTTCTTGCCACCATGCACGCGCTTTTTCTCAAACCGGATGTTATTCACTATCATGGCATCGGTCCGTCGC
The DNA here is from genome assembly GCA_016186045.1 of Candidatus Uhrbacteria bacterium. GTDB lineage: Bacteria > Patescibacteriota > Patescibacteriia > JACQRZ01 > JACQRZ01 > JACPMJ01. The sequence goes on from JACPMJ010000031.1 coordinate 5,631, forward strand.
TTTTTGCAGTGATCCCGCGTATGTGCACGCCATGGGTGACTGTGATTTCCACGTTCCATTCGCAGGATTATTTTCATAAGAAATGGGGACGTTTTGCGCGAGCGGTATTCCATATGGGAGAATATGTCGCATGCCACTGGACGCATAAGACCATCGTGGTGTCGCGCGCGCTGGAGGAATATGTGTCCAAAACCCATGGACGCTCTGCAACATATATTCCCAACGCGGTTCCGTTTCATGAAAAAGTCAAACCGAACAAGATGAAGGAACGCGGCATTCCGACAAAAAATTACATTCTTTCTGTATCGCGCTTGGTGCGCCATAAGGGCATTCATACTATTATTGAGGCATATTCCCTGCTCAAAGCATCATTGCCAAATGCGCCAAAATTGGTGATTGTCGGCGGATCTTCTTTTACTGACGATTATGTCCGTTCCTTACGGGCGCAGGCGGCAGGCGACAAAGACATTTTGTTCACCGGAGAGTTATCCGGATCCATCCTTGGCGAGCTCTACAGTAATGCATCGGTTTTTGTCCAGGCGTCTGAAGACGAAGGCGTTTCGCTTGCGCTTTTGGAGGCATTGAGCTACGGATGTCCGATTCTCGCCTCTGATATTGTCGGAAACAGGGAGGTTCTTTCATGCCCGGGATGTATGTTTCAGAACATGCGTGCGCCTGATCTTGCCCTCAAATTGCAGGCACTGCTTACTCGCGAGCATTTTGCGGACGCATGCGCTCGTGAACGTCAAGCGCATGTGCGTAATCTGTATGACGTGGAAAAAACGTCAGCATGCGTTTCACGGCTCTATGGAGAGTTTTTGCGGCCTGCGCTTTCATGACCCTTGCATTTTTTTCCCTATTTTCTATACTGATTACATTGTATTTCAAGACCTGAAAAAGGTCTTTTCATAATTTTTGACACTCACCTCACCTATGCGATTATTTCGTTCGTCTCCCCGTGGAAAGCTCCGTTGGATCATTGCCGGCATATGCGCCCTTTTTGTCCTGACCGCAGGATATGGCGCCACAGAAGTGTATAATCAAAAATTAGATGCCATAAACAATTCGCTGCATGCGGCTCTGTTTTTGAAAAACGTTTCTTTGCCGCGTATCCAATTTCCACCATGGCCGCCATCCACGTTTCAGCTGGGCCTTGACTTGAAAGGTGGAACGCATCTCGTCTATGATACCGACCTTTCAAAAATTCCCGCATCCGAACGTATAAGTTCGGTGGATGGCGTCCGTGATGTCATTGAGCGGCGGGTGAATGCGTTTGGCGTATCAGAGCCATTGGTCCAGACCGTCAAAGTGGGAGACTCCTATCGCGTTATCGTGGAGCTTGCCGGTGTGCATGATGTGAACCAGGCGATTAAGATGATTGGCGAGACCCCGCTTCTCGAATTCAAAGAAGAGTATGCCGAAGGAGAAAAACCCGCGGAACAGACTGAATTTACCGATGAAAAGAAAAAAGAAATGGAAGCCTACAATGCGGACGCAAAAAAGCGTACGCAGGATATTTTGAAAAGCGTATCCGCCTCAGGCGCGGATTTTTTTACAATTGCAAAAGAATTTTCAGAAGATCAAAACACAAAAGACAAAGGAGGCGATCTTGATTGGGTTTCCCGTTCCAGCAGATATGCATTTTTTGCGGACTTTGCGGCAAAAATGAAAAATGGTGAAATATCCAAGGAGCCTATCGAACTTCCAGAAGAAGGATTTGCGCTTATTAAGCGGAATGATTATCGGAAGGGAAACAATGAAATTCACGCGCGGCATCTTTTGATCTGCTGGAAAGGCGCGTCTCGGTGCGATACAGCTCTGTCAAAGGACGAGGCGAAGAAAAAGATAGACGGGTTGAAAGCCAAGGCGACAAAGGAAAATTTCATTGATCTTATTAAGCAGAATTCAACAGAGCCTGGTTCGGATCAGCGTGGCGGAGATTTGGGATGGTTTCCCTATGGCACTATGGTGAAAGCGTTTGAAGATGTTGCATTTCCGCTCTCGGTGGGAAAAATTTCAGATGTTACTGAAACGGAATTCGGGTATCATCTTATCTTGAAAGAAGAAGAGCGGCCCATTGAGGAGTATCGTTTGTCCATGATCCTTGTGAAAATAAAAGCTCAGCGCGATTACGTGAAACAGCAGGATACGAAGTGGAAGAACACCGGTCTTACTGGGAAAGATCTTAAGCGCGCGTATGTGCGGTTTGACCCCAATACCCAGCTTCCCGAGGTTGGGCTTGAATTCAATGATGATGGAAAAAAACTGTTTGGGGATATTACCACGCGAAATGTGGGAAAGCCGGTTGCCATATTCTTGGATGGCATAGCGATCAGCACGCCAAACGTACAGCAGGCGATTACTGACGGCAGCGCGGTGATTAATGGCGATTTCACCACGCAGGAGGCAAAAAAACTCGCGCAAAACCTGAATACCGGCGCTTTGCCAGTGCCGATCACGCTCATCAGTCAGCAGACTGTTGGCGCGAGTTTGGGTAATGAATCACTCACAAAGAGTCTGAAAGCAGGGCTCATAGGATTTTTGTTGGTCGCGCTATTTATGATCTCGTTTTATCGTTTGCCCGGCATTCTTGCGGTGCTTGCATTGTGCATCTATACCGCGCTTGTACTTGCGCTTTTCAAACTTTTGCCTGTCACACTCACGCTTGCCGGTATTGCGGGATTTATCCTTTCCATAGGCATGGCTGTGGACGCGAACATTCTTATTTTTGAGCGCATGAAAGAAGAATTGCGATGGGGCAAGTCTTTGGATGGCGCCGTGAAGGATGGATTTAAGCGCGCATGGACATCCATTCGCGACAGTAATATTTCTTCGCTCATTACTTGCGTGATTCTTTTCTGGTTTTCCGCAAGCCTTATCAAGGGTTTTGCGCTTACATTGGCGCTGGGCATTCTTTTGAGTATGTTTTCCGCGATTGTGATTACACGGATTACATTGCGTCTTGTTGCCGGATGGAAAATTTCAAAAAATATTTGGTTTTTCTGCGGAAAAGAAAAGCCACAGACATAATTGCTAATCTGTAACCTCTTTATGACACTTCAGATCATTCCTAAACGAACGCTTTTTTTGACAATCGCCTTATCCATGGCAGTAGCGGGAATTATTGCGCTTTTTCTTTGGCAGCTGCGTTTGGGCATTGATTTTACCGGTGGCAGTTTTTTGGAAATTGTATATACCGCCTCGCGGCCGACAACAGAATCGCTCAAGCAAAAGATCGAATCTGTCGGCATCAAGGAATATGAAGTCAAGCTTGCCGGAGATCATGGCGTGATGTTTCGTTTTGGCACAATGGATGAAGAGACACATCAGAAGGTACTCGTAGAACTCAAAAAGGATGATGAGAATCTTATCCAAAAATCCTTCGAATCAATCGGTCCGGTGATTGGAGAAGAGCTAAAGTCAAAGTCGCTGTGGGCGCTTGTGGTGGCGCTTCTTGCAATCATGGCATATATCACCTATGCGTTTCGCAAAGTGTCATATCCGGTTGCGTCATGGAAATACGGTGTCTCAGCCATCTTTGCGTTACTCCATGATCTTATTTTTGTGCTTGGCATTTTTGCCATACTCGGTCATTTTGCCGGTATTGAGGTGACAAGCTCGTTTATCCCGGCATTTTTGACAGTTCTTGGATTTTCCGTGCATGATACCATTGTTATTTTTGACAGGATTAGAGAAAATCTCCTCAAATATCGCGGTAATTTTGAAGAAGTTGTAAATAAATCCCTGAATGAGACCATTGTTCGCTCCATCAATACCTCGTTCACGGTTCTTTTGGTACTTCTTGCGCTGTATTTCCTGGGAGGAGATACACTTCGGACATTTGCGCTCGCGCTGATCTTTGGCATTGGCGTGGGGACCTATTCGTCTATTTTTGTCGCATCGCCACTCTTAGTGGCGTGGCACTTGATGGCGCTGAAGAAAAAGGCGTAGCAAAAAAATTTTCAAGAGAGCTCCTTTGCTCGGAGTTTTTTTTATTTTCTTGATTTTTGTATGTTTTTCTGCTATACTCTATTTATATGGAAACAATCAGTTCTTCGGGTTTTTTTGAGATTTTTTTAGAGGGTATTACATCAGAAAATCCATTTTTTTCCATGTGGTTTGCTTTTACACATGGGGGATGGCTTATTTTTCTTGTTGTCATGATCCACGGGCTATGGAAGATTTGGCTTTTTGAGATACAATTGTCGTATTATGGCGCGATCCCCTATATACTGCTTGCCGTTCATGTGCCAAAACTCACAGAACAGACGCCAAAAGCCGCGGAAAATATTTTTGCTCATTTGCATGGCATGATGGCTGGCAAAGGAACCATGTGGGATCGATATTGGAAGGGGAAGATACAGGAAAATTTTGCCTGCGAGATTGTCAGCAGAGGGGGGAATGTCCAGTATTATGTGCGCGTGCCGCTCAAATACCGCACCGTGTTTGAGGCATCGGTCTTTGCGCAATATCCGGATGCGGAGATTTCCGAAGCAGCGGATTATGTCCATGAAATACCCTCAGTATGGCCGAATGAAAAATATGAAATGTGGGGAACGGAATTTGCGCTTGCGCGTGAAGAGGAATATCCCATCCGGACATACACGACCTTTGAGGATAAACTGACACAGACATTCAAGGATCCATTGGCATCCCTATTGGAGTTTCTTGGATCCCTGCGGCAAGATGAGCAAATATTTATTCAGATTCCTATATTTCCGGTAGATGAAAAATGGCGGGAGAAGAGCATAGAGACGGTCAATAAGCTTATCGGGAAAAAAGTAACGCCAAAAACATCCATGCTTCATCAGGCGATATCGAGCACCGCGGATATATTTGTGGAAAGCGTTGGAGGATTAGTAACGCCATCCCGATTTCCGGGTGGACCTGCGGCTCCTGCTGCAGGCGGAGCTCCTGAACCGCCCACACTTATGCAACATTTGTCTCCCGGAGAAAAGAGTGTGATAGAGCAGGTTCAAATGAAAGCATCCAAGCCGGGATTCAAGGCAAAAATTCGCGCCCTGTACATTGCTCCGAGAGAGATATTTAATAGGCCGCATGCCATGGCAGGCGTCATTGGCGCACTCAAGCAATTTAATACGCTTGATATGAATGCGTTTGTCATGGATAAATTCACAAAAACCGCGGCAAATTATTTTTTTGTGAAGAAAAGAATCGCATGGCGACAAAAACTTTTATATCTTGGGTATATTAATCGTTCATCCGGCCGCGGCAGATTCCCGTATATTTTAAATACCGAGGAACTTGCAACCATCTGGCACTTTCCGCTCAAAGAAACCCAGGCGCCGCTTTTGAGCAAGGCGGCGAGTAAAAAGGCAGAGCCGCCCGCGGGACTTCCCCAGCGGGAAAAACCGGTGCTCAAACGGTCCGAGCGCGCGCGAAAAGCTCAAGAGGCCGCCCAGGAAGAAGAGCAGGGATTGCCGGAAAATATTCCTTTTATATAATTATTTCATATGGAAAAAAACATCACTGACATCACTGCCATAGGAGAGACTGATTTCCGCAGCCAGCGTCGCAGATTTGGCATTAAACTTGATGACCGTCGCAGGCATATGTATATTATCGGGAAGACCGGAACCGGAAAATCCACCACCATGGAAAACATGATCATAGAAGACATTCGGGATGGCCGCGGCATTGGATTGGTGGATCCGCACGGCGAGCTTGCGGAAAAAATTTTGAAACACATTCCGTCGTATCGGATCAATGATGTGGTGTATGTAAATCCGGCTGACATGGAGTATCCGGTTGCGTTTAACATTCTTGAAACCGTGGATGAGAAGTACAAACATTTGGTTTCTTCCGGACTCATGGGCGTGTTCAAAAAGATTTGGCCGGACGTATGGAGCGCGCGCATGGAATACATTTTGAACAACACCATTTTAGCGCTTTTAGACTATCCGGGAAGCACCATGCTGGGAGTGAATCGTATGCTTTCCGACAAGGCATATCGTCAAAAAGTACTCGAACGCGTAAAAGATCCCATCGTACGTGCGTTTTGGATAAATGATTTTGCAAAATGGCAGGAAAAATATGCAAACGAGGCGGTCGCGCCGATTCAAAACAAAGTGGGGCAATTTTTGTCTGCGGCCATGATCAGAAATATCGTGGGACAGGTAAAGTCTACGGTAAATATTCGGGATATCATGGATACCAAGAAGATTCTCATCATGAATCTGTCAAAGGGCAGGATTGGAGAAGATAACAGTCGTTTACTGGGAGGCATGTTGATCACAAAAATCCAAATGTCTGCCATGGAGCGTATAGACATTCCAGAAGAGGAGCGCAATGATTTTTTTCTGTATGTTGATGAATTTCAAAATTTTGCCACGGAAAGCTTTGCAAACATTCTTTCCGAGGCGCGAAAGTACCGATTGAGTCTGACAGTGGCACATCAATATATCGAACAGATTACCGATGAAAAGGTTCGAGGAGCTATTTTTGGAAATGTGGGAACCATGCTCATTTTCCGCATCGGCGCGGCAGACGCTGAATTTTTGGAAAAGGAATTTGCTCCGCGTCTGACTCCGGAAGACTTGGTCAATTTGCCCAAGTTTCATTTTTATATTAAGTTGATGATCGACGGCCTGGTGTCTGATCCGTTTTCCGCCCGTGGATTGTCTCCGATTTTAGTAGAGGAGCAGACGGGTAATGAGGAAAAAATCATCGCAGCCAGTCGCGAACGGTTTTCGACCAAACGGGAAATCGTGGAAGATAAGATTGCGCGGTGGTCCCAAGCATTTCCTGAAACACAAAAAGAGCCGTCTTCTTTTGGTAAGAAAAAAATCACATACGCAGACGCGAAAAAAATCTATGAGGCAAGCTGTTCACACTGTGGCACTCGCGTTCTACTCAACTTTCAGCCGGATGGCGTGCGGCCGGTATACTGTGATGTTTGTTTCACGGCAGTCAAGGAACAGCGAAAAACAGAAAAACCTTCTATAGCGGCATTGCCAGCGCGTATGGCTTCAACACTGCCTGCGATGTCGCGACAGGTTCCTCAGCAGATTTCCGCCAGAGGCGCCATGCCAGCCGTTCGACAGGGATCTGTCCATGACAAGCCGTCTTCCGTTTCTTTCAAAGGGCCGTCCGTATCATTGAGAGAACTCACCAAGAAAAAACCAGTATCATTTACCAAACAGCCGCCTTCGCAAACTCCGGCATAAAACTCCGGCCATTTTCATATGGAAATTTCTGAAAAAATCGGCACATATCTTACCGGCAGGGATCTTCAAAAATCCATTCCGCCAGACGAGCCGCGCATCACAGTGAATGAGGCGGTGGGAGCTGTCGCGTTTTATTATGAAAAATTGCGAAATGTTGTTGATTATCAAGACGAACATCTTATCCGGCAAAATGCCATTCGAAGGATTATTAAGCGCAGACTCATTGTCCAAGATTCATATGAGGATGTGGCGCTGTCGCTTCTCAAGGAACTTGTCCGTTCCCGCTATTTTCCCAATGGTACGATTTCCTATGGCAAAGTACAGGAAGTGTCGCATATTCTCGCTCTGTATATTGGAGTTGTTGACGCACTTGCGTCTGATACAAATTTTTCCGATCGGGATAAAGACACATTGATTGCATATGCCGCATGTGCTATTGATGAGAACCTTGCGTCCATGGCTCAAGAAGAGGCGCTCGTGAAGCTTATGTATGACACGTGCGAAGCCGAGCTGGTTCCCACTGATCTTGATACGGATGAAAAAATACGGAAGACACAGATTTTCGTCGCATGCTATCGCGTACTCCTGCGGCCGGACGCGGAGCGGTTGCGGTATTTTCTTTTGAAACAAATGTATTCCGTATGTACGCGCGCGGCAGAGGCAGACCCCAAAGATTTTGCAAAGAATTTTTTCAGCGTGCAAAAAAAGATTCAGGATATTATTCGCCATCCGCATAATAAAAAATTGCTTCCATTTCTGCGGCGGTATCGTATTCCGTTTATTCTTTTACATACTATTGTAAGGAGCAAATCAAAAAGCATTCTAGAGGATCCGGACGAACTTGAAAAGCAGATACAAAAATTATGTGAACAGTTGTATGCCAGTCAGCGCAAGCGGCTCTATGGCAGAAGCATCCGTGCATTTGTATATATTTTTCTCACCAAAATGCTTTTGGGCATCGGCGTTGAGCTCCCCTATGATCTTTTTACTATTCGTCACATTAATAGTCTGCCGCTGATTGTGAATATTGCATTTCCGCCCATTCTGCTTCTGTGTATGACACTTTCCGCAAAGCTTCCCGGTGCGGAAAATACCACACGAATCCTTCAGGCAGTGAAGGAAATAGTCTATGCGGATGAGCCGAGAATCGTATTTACGGCACAGCGCCTGCCCACAAAGAAAAAGCGTATTGTCCTTCCGATTATTTTTACATTTCTGTACCTTGTGCTTTTTGCGGTTTCGTTTGGCGCTATTGCATGGGCATTGCGTTCGTTGCAATTCAACATCGTCAGCGGCGTTATTTTTTTCCTCTTTCTTTCGCTCGTGACGTTTTTTGGCGTGAGCATTCGGCGATCAGTGCAGGAGTATGTGATGATAGTGAAAAAGCCGAATGTCCTGATGGCATTTTTGGATCCGTTTTTTTTGCCAATTATCCAAATGGGCCGCTGGCTTTCATTTAACATCTCCCGCATCAATGTTTTTGTCTTTATTTTTGATGTGCTTATTGAGTTGCCATTTCAGGCGCTCATAGATATCACGGAAGAATGGTTTATATTTATTCGAGAAAAAAAAGAGGAGATGGAATAATATAAAGGGAGAAAACGCGTTAAGATTTTATGCCACACCATGGTCAGATTGAAGTTATTGTGGGATGTATGTTTTCAGGAAAAAGTGAAGAACTCATTCGTCGTCTCAAACGTCTTGCGATCGCAAAAAAAAGAGTCATTGTATTTAAGCCATCACTGGATACGCGATGGAATCGCGGCGCGGAAATGGTGAGTAGAAACGGTATGGCATTTGACGCACATCCCATTTTCCGATCGAGTGAGATGATTGAAAAAAGCGCGTCATATGATGTCATAGGCATTGATGAAGCGCATTTTTTTGACGAATCAATTTTTGCCGTCGCACAGGAACTGCGAGAGAGCGGAAAGCATGTTATCGTGTCCGGTCTTGATATGGATTTTCGCGGCGAGCCGTTTGGGCAAATTCCGCTGCTTATGGCAGTGGCAGATGCGGTCCTGAAGCTTGATGCGGTGTGCATGCTGTGCGGCGGACGTGCCACCATGACCCAGCGGCTTATTGACTGGAAACCGGCGCCGTATGAAAGCGAACAGATTTTAGTGGGTGACGAAGAATATCAGGCGCGATGCCGGTCATGTCACGCGGTGTTGCGCAATAAATAAATCACAATGTAGACCCTTTGCAAAAAGTCTCATGAAAAAAAACAGTGAAATTCTCGGTATTTCTGAAGAAAAACAGGATGTTTCAAAAAGATCCGTATCTTCACCGCGCAAAAGGTATGTCCGCACCGTGCAAGAGGCGATTGCCGGAGCATCCGCGCGCGAGCATGATCTTCATCAAAAAGCGCTTTCTGTGTGGGAGCACACATCTTATAAAGTTCCACAGTCGCTTGTGGAGATTCTTAAAAAAAGACGAACAGAAGAAACGAAAGTGCATGAGTCGCGTATCGCATGTGCCGAACAGCTGAAAGAACTGGATGGTCATCTTCGTCTTGCCGCATGTGTTGCAAGGCTTGAAAGCGGAGCAGAAATCACACGGGAGGAAGGTGAAATACTCGCAACCGCGATTGAAGAACGTGGTTGGCAAAAAATACTTCATGATATGCATCCGGGTGATACGCTTATGTCGGCGCTTGTGCCAAATGACGCACATGTGAGCGTCAAACATTTTAATGACGTCGTATTCGGTCCAAAGAAAACTGACTTAGTCATCGCGTATCGAAAAGAGGCTTTGCGAGAGGTGATGGAGTCGGCGGGTCTTACGGTACTGGGGCAAGGATACAAAGATGCATATATCAAGATTCCGCAAGGTATCACGGTCGATATGCAAAAAGTAAATGGTCTTATGCAAGAGGTGAATCAACTTGTTAACGAACGAATTGTAGGTATGCTTGATGAGGCGCAAAAAGAGACTCGGCGAAGCGGAGATGAGAAGAAGATACACGCGATTTTAGATCTCAAAAAAATGCTTCTTATGAGTGAGACGAGCTATCGGATGACTTTTGGCGTGAGTAGAGTGTCCGCGCAGGAACAACACGGTGATTATACGCATATTGAGTCAGCGATCACGCAAAGTATGAAAGGCGCGATCGTTGCGCGGGAAGAGCGGACGCAAGGAATCTGCGGCATGGATACTGATACGGAGCGCGAACGGATTATGGAATATATTGATCGCATCCGGGCCGTTCGGGAGATGTTTATTCAAAGAAGCGATGCCGGTTCTCTTCAGGATATCAGAGAGATTCGTGATCATCAGGGACATTCGTTTCCCATTATGGAATTACGTCCGGACGGGATGCTTCAGATGAATATTGAACTTATTCGTGATGTTCGGAAGGGGAAATTCGTATGTGCGAAAGAAGACGAAAAACTTTTTGAACATATCAAAACATATCTCAAATTCATTAATATTCTTGATGTCATCAAGCCGTTTGTTCATGATGAACTTAAAGGAGAAACGGTATATGGAACCGAAGAATCATTACAATCACGTGTCAGATTCCAAGCGGAGGCGATTGATCGCTTGCGTACCGGGCGTCCACTGCCTTTGGATGAAAAAAGAGAAATTGCGACTATCTTGAAATCAGAAGCCAAGGATCAGACGTGCACATCTGCGGCGGAATTTCATGAAAAGGCGCTTGCGATACAAAACTGTACATACATCAGTATGGATGTGCTCGATGTGGGTCCGCGATTGCTTCAGGAGTTTGACGTATTACTCCAAAAAGTTGAACGTGGAGGTATGACATTTAAACAGGCGAGTATGATCGCCGGTGATGAGACCACGCGCCAAATGCGAGAATTCCGCAAAACTGTTCAAAATATATATAAAGAAATGACCCACTCGCATGAGCGGCCGCTCATGCTGGTGGGAGGAGATGAGGCGATCCTTGCGATGGACAGTGCGCGAGTAACGGATGAACTCTTGATCGCCTTACGGGAAAAGACCGGTTCTCGCGTAGTAAAATCCGTCGTTGGGCACAGCGAGCGTTCATCTGAGGATATAAACAGTATTCAGACACGACAAGAGCATCTTTTGGCGCAACAGCGGGCAGAAGCAGGAGTCGATCGCGCAAAAAAGATTGAGCGCGCGCTCAATACGTTACGCCTTGACGTTGAAAGTCTACCGTTGTATCTTCAAGAAATATACGGATTTCGGATACAGGATCTTCATTTGAACCAATATGTTGTATCCCAACATGCGGATGGTGGTGCAATACTCATACGGAAAGAAGCGCGCAATATTTCGTGTGACGCTAGTGAAGAAGAAATTCAAAAAATCCAAAAAGATATTGCAAAGCAATTCGCGAAAGAAGCAAGCGAACTTCAACGGAGAGGGTATAGAGGAGTGCATGAGAAAAATATTAAATTGATCATACGGACACAGAAAGAGTGTATCCAAGTACTTGGGGAAAAAGAAGGTGAGGCAGTTATTGAGAAATTTTTGGAAGAACATTATCGTACATAAGTGAAAGAATATATGAGTGAATTAAGCCGTATCATGAAAAACGTTCTCGCCTCACCGGAGGTCGCGGATGCGTCAAAAAAACAATTAGAGGGAGTTTTGCATGATCTTCGGCGAACAGATCCGCTATTTCCAAAAGAACTTGGGGAAGAAATACTGCAAGATTTGCATGCGTATTTTTTCAGGCATCAGTTCAGTGTTTTGAAAGAGAACATGCCGGAAAAAGTGAAGAATTGGGTGATGTTTCACCAGAATGAATATCAAAAGAAGAAAGATGAAGAAAATGAAAAAAAATAAAAAAATCGTCGTGGCGATGTACACGAATGAAGGGCTTTAATTTCAAATGGTTTTAGGCCCGCTGAAATTCGAACCAAGACCCAAAGGACGGCCGAGAATATCAGTTACAGCTTTGTAATATCAGACAACACTGACGGAGCAAGAAATTCTTGAATTATGGATATCGAGATGTCTCCTGTGAGGGACAGATGTTTATTTCCGCGACTTTGATCAACGCCGATACAAGACATGGCAAAGCCATTGTGTCTCGGCGCGAAAAACAAATCACAGTTGGGATCTCCTTGATAGTCGGCGAGCAAAGATGTTTTCATTATTGTTATCGCTTCTGAACACGCCAAATCGTCGCGAAACAATTCATTGCCCTCGACTATTAACTTGCCGTTTACAAGATCAAAAACGAGGAACATTTGTTCAGGATCGCTATCTTTTATGCCGGCGAGATGCTGTACCGAGGTAATGGCCAGAGAGATTAAGCGCGGGGTCAAAAGCAGTACTTCTGTGTCGATTCTTAGAGTGTTTGTCTCTCCATTATCTTCTGCTGCTGTAGTCACACCAGAGATAAACCAATCTTTTGAGTATTCAATATGTTGCATTA
>JACPMJ010000032.1 GCA_016186045.1 Candidatus Uhrbacteria bacterium
AGCGCCTCATAATACCGGAGAAAACCAGATGCTCGAACGGTGGACGCACTCCTTAAACAGAGTGCTCCAAAACCAAATTCGCTGGCTCTCCGGTATTATTGTACCCCTTCTCTTTTACCTCTTCCATGAGGAATGATACAAACCATAATGCACAACTCGTAGGTATATAAATATAAAAAAATACTCATCCGTAAACAAGTATTTTCCTCTGGAGCCCACAGCCGGATTCGAACCGGCGACCTACTCCTTCGCTATAACCTCTTTTTTACTATGACACTATAAGAGGGCTAGACTGTATCTTAAGCACATATTGCAAATATGGGCGCTTCCCTTGTCAGTCGTTCGGGCGTTTTATCGAACGCCACGGTCTTGGTCCGTGTAGGACTATTAACCGTAATTCGGGATTCAATATATAATTTCTTATATACTGGGCAAAATTATGCGATTCACCATGGAGTTGCTCTACCAACTGAGCTACGTGGGCATATCAAATGAAAGAACGTATATATTAAAACAGAAATACAGAAAAACACAACCATATGCGATTTTAATACTCCAGCTCTTTAATCCGCTCCTCTATTTCTTCAATCTTTTGATTCTCGGGATTCGCCTTCCGTAATGATTCAAGCGCTTTTTCCGCTTTCAGGCGCTGGCCGAGAACAATATGAATATCAACAAGCTCGTGGAGAAACTTTGGATTGTTTTCCTGCAAATCCGCGGCTTCGCGAATGGCAGTAAGTGCACGATCATTCTTCTCAAGCTTCCTATATACGTCAGCAAGGTCAATGAGGAGATTCGCATATTCCGTCTGAAGGCCTGCCATATCTTCATTATTTTTTTCGCACTCCCGCATATTTGCCCGAAGAATTTTTTTACTGCATTCAAGAACTTCCTGGGCATGATTCCACTCCCTTTGTTGTATATATATCTGAGCAAAAATATGATATGCTTCCCTGTTTTTTTTATCTTTGCCAATGACTTCAATGCATTTTTTTTCTGCTTGTTCGCAGTCTTCTTTTTCAAAACATGCACGTGCTTCTTGTAAGAGAATCTCAACGGAGGAGACATGCTGATCGCGCGAGATACCCTGCTCTCCTCTACTCAATGGCATTCTCCTATGGCGCTCGCGAAGTTCTACAAGACCCTGATAAAATATGCGCACATGTTCCTGCATGTTTCGAAAAAAAGAAATCATCGGTTTCCCAATAAATGCTGATACGTCTTGAAAAAACCTGATATTTCGCCTCAAGCGCTCCGCAATGATTCTTTTCTTTACTGCCGCATCGCGTTCCGCCGGAATGCCATGCGTATCTATGGATGCCAAAATATGTATTTTATTTTTAACAATCACCCATATCCCGGCAATGCAGATGATACTGATGCTCAAAGAAATAATTTCCGCAATCATATGCGATTTATTTCATGCATAATGTTCGAATAAGCGCCGTGCATGAATCAATACGCTGGCTCGCTCCTCCCACAAGCACGCCATCACCGCCAGCTGAGACATATGCACGCGCAGTTTCCGGTGTTACGCTCCCTCCATACAAAACAACGGAGTCCGCCCTGCCCTGTCCGCCAAACGCACGTGATACATAGCCGCGAATACGTACTGCACATGCTCCAAATTCATCTGGAGTCATGGGAATTCCCGATCCAATAGCCCATACCGGCTCATATGCGATCACAAGTTTTTGCGAGGATTTCAATGTGATACCGGCGAGCGCGGCAGTCAGCTGGGCATGGATAATTTCTTCTGATCTCCCTGCTTTTTTTTGACGCGTCGTTTCTCCAACGCATAATACCGGAATGATATTTTTTTTCATAGCAAAAATACACGCAAGTTTTTTTTGGATCATGGCATCTGTTTCATGTAGATATATCCTGCGTTCAGAATGTCCTATAAGCACATGGGTGCATCCCATCTCTGCGAGCATATCCGGCGATACTTCGCCCGTATACGCGCCACTTTGTTCCCAGAAGCAATCCTGCGCACACACCTGCATACGCACGGAACGCCGTGAAATATTCAAAACATCCTGCAACATCGGAAATGACGGAGCAATGGCGAGCGTCATCAGATTCCCATATTTTTTCACTGTGGGCATGATGCCGTTTGTAAGTGCTCTTGTCTGTTGCGCAGAAAGATTCATTTTCCAATTTGCGATAAAAAAGATATTTTTTTTCATACGGCATCTTGCATAATATCAAGTGCGCTCAAACGCTCATACTCCGGCAATTGGCTCGCACTCTGCAATCCAAGATGACGGAGGAAATCAAAAGATATGTTGTACATTTTCTCCATGCGCACATTGTCTTCTTTCGCGTCAATCAATCCGCGGATAAGCAAATTTCGTAGAATAAGCGAGCAGTTAATGCCGCGGATCTGTTCTATGTCAGATTTGGAAAGCGGACCGCGATACGCAATAATGGAAAGTGTTTCCACGGCAGGCCGCGTCAATTCTCCTGAAATGTCCTCCTTGAGATACTCTTGTATGATCTGCACATTACGCGGGCTTGAAACAAATTGAAATTGATCGGCATTTCGCACAAGAAGAATGCCGTGCTCCTCTTGATCCTGATATTTTTCCATAAGAACCCGCATGCATTCTTCCACTTCTTTTGGAGATACTGCAAGATTTAAGGAAATTTTTTTCATTGAAAGCGGCTTATGTGAAACAAATAAAAGGCTTTCAATCTGTGAAATAAGACTCATAGATATGGATATACGATTATATCTATCATATCAGAAAATCCAGCAAAAAGCAAACAGAGGTTACAGACAGTCTACAGACCTGTAACCTCAAACCTGTCACCTCATTCTACATCATTTTTTTCCGGATAAATGCAGGCGTAATATCTTCGTCGGAAATATCTTCTTCTTTGATTTGAGAGGATTGTTGCGGTTCCACAGAAATCTTTGGCTTGAGAACAGGTTGTTTTGAAATGACCGGCCGCTGTATTGATGACTGCATGTAGGATGAGGGGGTAGAATATGGCGAAGTTCGTTCCGCATATGCCTTCTCAAATGTTGCTTTTGAAACAATTTTATCCCTGTCAGTAAATCCAGTCGCAATGACAGTTACACGTATTTCATCTCCGGCAGTCTCATCTATCACGGTTCCAAAAATCACTTTCGCATCAGGATCTGCTGACGTCGTGATGATTTTTGCCGCCTCATTGATCTCAAGAATGCCAAGATCGGGTCCGCCAGTCACGGTAAAAAGAATACCTTTTGCTCCCTCGATGGAAAGATCCAACAATGGACTGGATATTGCTCCCTTTGCTCCTTCTACTGCGCGATTATCTCCACTTCCGCGTCCGATACCCATGATGGCAGTGCCTGAATTTTTCATAATTGTCTTCACGTCCGCAAAGTCCACATTCACAAGTCCCGGCGTAGTAATCATCTCAGAAATTCCGCGCACGCCCTGCTGAAGTATTTCGTCAGCCATTTCAAACGCCTCAAGCGTGGTAGTCTTCTTGTCCACATTTTGGAGTATCTTGTCATTAGGAATAGTAATGATTGCATCAACTTTTGATGCAAGTTCTTCCCATCCCCGCTCCGCGATTGATTTCCGAGTGGAAAGCTCAAAGGTGAAGGGCTTTGTTACAATCGCCACAGTCAATGCGCCAATATCCCGCGCAAGTTCCGCAACAATCGGGCTTGCGCCAGTGCCAGTCCCTCCACCGAGTCCACAGGTAATAAAAACCATGTCGGCACCGGCAAGAGCATCACGAATTTCGTTCTGAGTTTCCTCTGCTGCCCGACGCCCCATTTCAGGATCCATGCCCGCGCCAAGCCCCTTGGTAATGCTTTTTCCAATTTGAATTTTCGCTCCCGCCTGGGAGTGGCGCAACGCCTGCTCATCGGTATTTGCCACAAGAAATTCCACTCCGCGCAGTTTTGTCCGAATCATCCTGTTTACCGCGGATCCGCCGCCGCCGCCCACGCCAATGACCTTAATTTTCGCAGGTGTATCTATCTCTGGTTTCACTTCCATACATAGACAGAATTAAAAAATAAGTCCGATGAATACCATTTGTACTCATCGAACATCATCTTAACATCAGGTGAAAATTATGGCAAGAGCGTCTTGAACCATTTTTTTACTCGGCTTCGCACATCAGATGTATTTTCGTTATGGAAGAGAAAATGCTGCTGTTTTGTCTTTTGCTGATGGAATGAAAGACCCCAATATGCCAGTCCAACCGCAGTGGTAAAGCTCTGATCAAAAACTTTCTCAATGGGATTCACAAGATTTTTCATGGTTGCATAACATGCGGGCAGCTTCAAGCGCTTTTTAGCCAGATCAATCATGCCGGACAGCTTTGATCCGCCGCCGGTAAGTACAATACCACCCGGCAAAACGCCATTGCGCCCGATCTTTTTCAACTCAAGCTCAATCTTGTCAAAAATTTCTTCCACACGCGCTTCAATGATTTGTGAAACATATCTCTGCGAGATAAGCCCCTCCTCATCCATAGTAAGATGAGAGAGATTAATTTCTGACTTTTTACTTACATCGCGTACGTTGAGCGTACCATATTCAAGCTTAATTTTTTCCGCAGTATCAATGGAAATTTGGAGGCCGAGCGCAATATCTGACGTAATATGATTTGACCCCATGGGAAGAACCGCGGCATGCAATAATTCACCCTCTTCAAAAACAACCAAACTTGTGGTAGCGCCGCCAATATTTACCAACACTACGCCAATATCCTTTTGTCGATTTGTCAATGTCGCTTCCGCAGTAGCAAGAATGGAAAACACAAGATCTTCAATCTCCAATCCGGTGCGATATACGCACTTCGTGACATTACGAATTTCCGTTGAAAAACCCTGAATGATGAGCGTATCCACCTCCAAACGCGTTCCGGTCATGCCAACTGGATCTTTTATGGTAATCTGGCCGTCAATAATGGCAGTACGGGGAATCACATGCAGGATGTCATAATTTGCCGGCGTGGCAATGGCCCGAGCCGCCTCAATGGCACGTTCAAAATCCTGCCGGGAGATCTCTCCATTAATCTTTCCTACGGCAACTACCCCCTTGCTCTGCTGAGATATGATATGCGCGCCAGACACGCCAACCCAGGCAGATTCTATGGGAACGCCACTCATACGTTCTGCTTTTTCCAGACAACTTGTCAGTGACGCGACTGCATGGTCGATACTGGTAATGGTTCCTTTATGAATACCCTCCGACGGATGTTCAGCGGCCGCGATAATTTGCAGTTTCTTCTCTCCGGAATCCGAATACACCTGCCCTGTGACGATGCGCGCCATGGTTGAACCCATATCTATGCCGGTAATAATCGCATCTTTCATAAAAATAAATATGTCGAATATATTTCTCTTCGCCTCTTCCTATTATACACTATCCCCCTCCCAAGAACAAAATCTTTTGAATAAAAAGAAAAAATCGGGGAAAAAAAATGACACTGCCCACAATCACTGCATTTCCCGAGCATATCAGCACTGCTGCGGCGCTCATATCCTTGACTGCGGCAATCAAATGGGAAACCTGCGGCTTTACCATATCGGAAAATCGCTCAACAATACTATTCACAAGTTCTATGACGAGTACCAACGTGATACTGATGGAGAGCATTATGAATTCAAACCCGTTTACTTTGACAAGTGCGGCAAGCGCAAAGACAGCAAGAGCGCAGAGGGCATGGATTCTGATATTTTGCTCTTCGCGAAATGCAATTCCAACGCCGCGGCACGCATGCCGGACGCTCAAAATAAATTTTTTATGTTCTAGAATAGATTTTCTTTTTTGCATATGCAAAGGATCGCGCGTTCTGCGGAGCGCATGATGCCACGCTCATGCTTTTTTTGGTGGTCATACCCATAGATATGTAGAAATCCATGCACTGTCAGGCGCGCAATTTCATGTGACAGAGAAACGTGATACTGCCTCGCCTGCTGCGTGGCCTGCGGCACGCACAAAAAAAGTTCTCCATGGGGCGTGCGATCGTCTCTTGTTCTTTCATAAAAAAAAGAGAGTACATCAGTCACCCGATTAACCTTTTTATACGCGGCATGCAGCGCTCTCATTTTTTCCTTGCCAATCAAAATAATGGAAATATCATACGCACGCTTTAAGCGGCGAGGATTTTTTTTCAAAAAATCCATGACAACCGTGTGGATATCCCGATACCACCCCTTTCGCGCAATTCCGGTTTTCTTAAGTTCTTTTTCAAGAGGCGCCTCAATGACACAAGAAATCATTGCTGTATGGTTACGACTATTTCAAGCGGGGAAAAACTTTTTACCAACATCTGAAAAGTCGTGAGATAATTCAACTCTTTTTTTGCATTTGGCGCATACGTCAATACATACACCTGCGAGGTAAGCGTTTGACTACGCTCGTCTTTCCGCAAAAGATAATATACTCTTCCATCCGCGCGCATCAGTGCATTCCATGAACCAAAAGACAGCGCCTGCATCTGTTCAGAAGCTCTTCCTGTTGCGTATACTGTGGTGTACCAATCCAGCACCTGCAACTTCTGCGGATTATCTTCTACCCGAATGGAAAAATATTCTCCGGTCGCGGCACTTGCCATGACTTCTTTTTGCGTTTGGTCAAGTGCGCTCACTGCCCATTCATCCGGAAATTTTGGATATAAAAAAGTATATTGGTACACCTGATTGACAAAAGTGTCCACAAGTCCGGAATCCTTCAACGCTGCGCCTTCTCCTTTTGTGGGGTCATAGGCATTTTTCACTTCTGCACCATCCAAGATGCCATCAGTATCAGTATCCGGCTTTTTGGGATCTGTCTTAAAAATACGCTCTTCAATATCTGAAAGCTTGTCCTTGTCAAAATCCGGTCCGAATGTGATGATTTCTTCTTCTGTGCTGGTAACAGACAAAACGGCAGGAAGAGATGACGATGAGGACGCTGATACTATTTTTGCAGACGTTGACGTGGCAGATATAAGCGGTGCGGTGCTAGTAACAGACGCTGACGTGACGGAGTCTGTACTGGTAGCAACCGCATCAACATTTTCATTGATTTGAAATGGAATATTTTCCTCACCGGGTACCATGCTTTCATTTTGCTGTTGTGCCTGAAGTGCTACTAATCGCGCCGCCTCTTGCTGGATTTTTTCTTGCGTCGCACGAAGATTCTTGTTTTGGATGGCAAATGCAAGGCCAATGGACGCAACAACCAATATGACAACACACACAGAAAGTATCGGAACAATCAAGTGGCTTTTTTTCTTCACCGCGTCTTCTTTGAAGGTAAATTTTTCTGGCATGGAAAAAAGCGCGGCAGAGCTTGGCTGAAGCGTGCGCGCGCCATTTTCTTCTTCATCAGCAGATGTGTTCTGCTCTTGAATATTTAAACTCTCCTCTACGAGGTCAAACATACGTCGGCTTTTCTCTTGACATTTTTTTTACGGCTGAACCGGTGATGGCGCTTGCTGTCCGACGGGCACCGTTATAAGTTTGCCTGAACCACTTGGATTATATCCATTCTTCACCTCAGTGCCGTCTGAAAACCCGTCTCCATCAGAATCAGGATTCAGAGGATTTGACGTGTATACCTGGATTTCTTCTCTGTCTGAAAGCCCGTCATTGTCCGTATCCACAACATTTTTATCTGTTCCATATCTTCCCTCCTCGTCATCAGAAAGACCATCGCCGTCAGAATCAGTGGGTGGCGTTACTTGCACATTTACCGAAGGTTGTGCTAAGGGTGATGGCGTTGGAACGCCTGGCTGTGCCGGAGAAGCAGCAGACGGTGCTTCGGGAATCGCCTCTGTCGGTTGTCCTGGTGGAACTTCTCCTGTTGGAGTTGGGGTTAAAATTTCTTCTGGCAACTTTTCGCCCCCCCCCTCATCTTCTAGTGGTGCCTCTCCCCCAAAATCTACTGGCGGTTCCTCCGGAGTAAACTCTTGCACCGGCGCCTGTGCTGGCTTTTTTAACACAAACTGATATATGCCCAATCCTCCGAGCCCCAACACTACCACTGCTCCGGCAACAATCGCTACGATTTTTACCGGAAATCCTTTTGTTTTCACTCCTTCCTCCATGATATCTCCTGCGGCAGGCACAGACGCGTCTGCTTCACTGAAGATATCTATGGGCTCCTGACTCGCGCCTCCGGGTGCGGTCTGCGCACCTTGTTTGTTTACGTCATCAAACATAGTGGTTATACATTAATTCTCTTTAAGTATAGTATAGCATACTTTTTTTTAATAATCCCAGTGAGCCCGTTGAAAAACCTCCTTTATCGCCGCGCAATGCGAGAATACGGCAATCAATCTCTTGTGTAACCCCTTGGTGCGAGAGATTTTCTCTGTAAAACCCTTTTTCTTGTTGAAATACTCGCCTTGAGACACGGTTCACC
>JACPMJ010000003.1 GCA_016186045.1 Candidatus Uhrbacteria bacterium
AAACAATCGCGCCAAATGTAGGCGGATGGAGCAGTGGCAAATATACGTTTAACGGATCGCTGTGCGAGTCCGCGCGCACCACTACGCTTGGCCGTAAGGAAGAAGCGCCGCTTGCGCCGCCCGTAACACAGGTACAAACACGCGCTGACGAAATAAAAGAAAATGCATCGGAGGATATAACGACAGAGTGTATACCTAAAGCACAAGCAGAAGAGCGATGTAAGAATGCGGAGACAAAAATTGGGAAACCGCCCGGAAATATAGCGAAAGTAGAACTTGTGAACAAAGACAGCGCCGGCGCCGCTTGTCCAACCGACACGGCACGCTGTGTAGTAATAGACAAAGAAGGACTGAAATGTGATTCTTTGTATGGCAAGCCGTCCATGAAAGCTATTGGATGTGCCTGTGGGAGCGATAATATTTCAACCGCAGTAAAAGGCGATTCACCAGCAAGTCCGAAAAAAACGACAATTGATGGCGTGGAAGTATCATATTTTTGCTGTCAATGTGCGCCAAATACATCATTATCAAATCCTGATTGCGGACAAAATATGAACTCTGAATCAGATTTTGGTAAACAGAGCTATAAGTGTTGTGAACAGCAAAGTTCAAACTTGAAGCTTTGCCGCAATGGGACAAAAATGTTTACTGACAGCGGAGAATGTTATTGCGTCATAGGAGAGAATGGAAGCGTATGTTCCCCATCATCAGGCGAGGGATGCAGAAAGGGTCTTGAGTGTAAACTTGTTAGTGAATTATATAATCAAGAGCAGTGCGAAGAATGTAAGGGGAAAAGTGGATGGGATTGGGCATGGTGTGTGAAAAATTGTGCATCAGCAAGAATACTCGGGGGAGCAGAAGCAAAATGGAAGGGTTTTATGAGTGATACGTTTAAAGTAACGGCGCTTGGCCAATGCGCATGCCCGAGCGGTACAAGTGATTGCCTCAGAGACTTGGGAGGACACTAAAGAATCGCATAGTATGTTCAAAATACGTTATCTCACTATCATCTCCATCATCGCCATCTGTATTGGCATTGCCGGTATGTTTTTTTTCTTTGAATCCTCACCTGTGTTTGCTCAAAACCTGAGCAATCCCTTGGGCGTAAATAGCATACCGGAGCTTGTTGGCAAGATTATAGTGTTCATTCTTGGTTTTACCGGATCAGCGGCCCTGCTCATGCTGATTTGGGGCGGATTTCTCTGGCTTACAGCCGCCGGAGAAGAAGCGCGTATCAAGGCGGGGGTCGGCACCATGGTATGGGCGGTTTTTGGACTTATAGTGATTTTTGGCGCGTATGCCATTCTTGATTTCATTATCAATAAAGCAACCGATGAAAACGTAAGAGGAGCCGCATCTGTAGAGACAAAGTTGTCCGCATTTGAACTTTTTGCAGAATATACTGCAGAGCCGGCATATGCCGAGGAGTGTTTTGCTCCGCTTTCATCAGTAACGGAAGATGATATTAAAAACAGTAAGTGTCCGGAAAGGTGTAGGGCAGGAGGAACGTATGCGAGCGGATGGGGTGCGCATTTAGGAGGAAAGCCGGTCTGTTGCTGTACAGGGCGACAGGGAGACCAAGCAGACACGGCAAATAGTGGAGGGCCTCGGTCCGCTTCTCAAGGAAGCCAAGCAGGCGCGGCAAAACTTTGTAAGAAAGGCGGAGAAAATATCACCTGCACATTTAATATTCTGGGCAACAGTATCCCAATCGCGATCGCGCGCATTATCAAGGCGATATTGGGCATTGTGGGATCTTTTGCGCTTTTTATGTTTGTCTGGGGAGGAGTTCTTTGGCTCACTGCCGCAGGCCAGGAGCAGCGCATCAAACAAGGATGGAACACCATGGTATGGGCCGCTATCGGCATGGCGGTCATTTTTGGCGCATATGCGATCACAGATTTTGTCTTTGACGCGCTTTTGCAGGCGACAAAATAATCCTGTGTATAACACCGATTGAACATGGAAAAAGAATTTAGTATACTATACGCATGGGGATAAGAGATCATTACCTTATTTATTAAAACGATAGGAACGCCATCTCTCTTAAAAAAAGAGTCAACGGCTTCTATCATTAAAGGAGATACGCACATGAAAGCGATTCATAAGAAAATATTCAGCGTGTTGGTGCTGAGTATGCTATTTGGGTTTGCGCTGGTTCCACAGGCATGGGGACAGACGACGCCTCCCGCTGCAACAAATCCTGGTTTACCCTCAGTTTCAAATGAGGCATCAGGAACCGTAGTGAATGCATTTACTGGTTTTGAAGCAGGAAACGTGCAGGCAGATCCGCGTACTATCATCAAGCGGGTCATTAATGTAGTCATGGGATTTTTGGGCATGGTGGCGGTGATTATCATCCTTGCCGCAGGATTCCGTTGGATGACTGCCGGAGGAAATAAAGAAAATATGGAGGCGGCGCAGAAAATGCTTGTCAATGGCGTGATCGGCCTTGTCATCATCTTTTCCGCATGGACTGTCGCATGGTTTGCGGTAAACAGCATTAAGTTAAATGTTGCCGGCTAAACCAATACACATGAGGGGAATATATACAAAGATATTCAATACAATGGCATTGAGCGTACTTTTCATAAGCACGCTCATGCCATTGCAGGCGAGCGCGGCATATCCGGCTGGCTTGGATGATGACTTTGATATTGGTAATAAGGCTCCAATAGAGATGAATGCGTTTAAAAACTTTGAGACCGGTGCTGTGGCAAATGATCCGCGTATCATTATCAAGCGCATCATCAACGTGGTCATGGGATTTTTGGGCATGCTCGCCGTACTCGTCATTTTGTATGCCGGATTCCGCTGGATGACTGCCGCGGGGAATAAGGAGCACGTGGAGGCGGCACAAAAACTGCTTGTCAATGGCGTGATCGGCCTTATCATCATCTTTTCCGCATGGACGCTCGCATGGTTTGTGGTAAACAGCATTAAGGTAAATGTAGCCGGGGATGCGCCTGCCGCAGAAGAAGCTCCAGCGTCAGAGTAAAACAAAGTATACTATGATACAAACAGTGTATAAAAAAATATTCAGCGCGCTCGTGTTGAGTATGCTTTTGGGGTTTGCGAGCGTGCCTATGCCTGCTCAAGGACAGCCGGAAATAGACCTTGTGAATACTCCCACGCAAGTGAATATGTTTGCGGGATTTAATGTGGGCAATGTGGCAAATGATCCACGCATCCTCATACGCAGATACATCAACGTGGTCATGGGATTTTTGGGCATGCTCGCCGTGATCGTCATTTTATTTGCCGGATTCCGCTGGATGACTGCCGCGGGAAATAAGGAACACGTGGAGGCGGCGCAAAAACTGCTTATCAACGGCGTGATCGGGCTTATCATTATTTTTTCCGCATGGACGCTCGCATGGTTTGTGGTAAATATATTGAAGATTGAGGTGCGGAAAAACGGATAATTTTATATAATAATATGCGTAATGTGATACTGCGAAGCATAGTATCTGGCCTTATGCTTGGTTCAATTTTTTGCATGGCATATAGCGTGCCGCACAGCGCTCCCGCATATGCCGCCGCTACAAACACCCGTACGTTGAGTGGAATAAATATGTTTGAAGGCATTGGGAACGCAGGAGTGAAACAGGATCCAAGAAAAGTTATCAAGAATATTATCAACGTGGTCATGGGATTTTTGGGCATGCTCGCCGTACTCGTCATTTTGTATGCCGGATTCCGCTGGATGACTGCCGCGGGAAACAAGGAACACGTGGAGGCGGCACATAAAATGCTTACAAACGGCGTGATCGGCCTTGTCATTATTTTTTCCGCATGGACGCTCGCGCAATTTGTCATTTATGCGCTGAAAGTATCGGTCCAAGAAGTGACTCCATAGCTATGATAAAAAATAAAAAATATTTTTTGAACATTTCTGCCATAGTCGCGATTTTTCTTTTAAGCTTTTCATATCAGGCACATGCGGCGGTAGAGACCGGATTAAGTGCGACTGCAAATACGGCAGGATATAATACAGCTACCAGCATTCAGACATTCATAGGATATGGCATCCAGGCAATACTTGGCGTGGTTGGCGCGGTATTTTTTGGCATTCTTGTGTATGGAGGCATTCTTTGGATGTTTTCCGACGGCGATCAAAACAAGATAACAAAAGCGCGCGGCATGATATTTTATGCAATCGCAGGCATTCTCGTAGTGTTAGGCGCATACGCGATCACAAGCTTTATCACGACAGAGATTGCCCAAAAAGCGTTAAAAGAATAGTATGGACATCAAGATAATTTTTCCATTGTTTTCACAGGGCGGCTTTGCGGCATTCAATAGTGGATTGGAAGCCGCGCGGGATGGCGCAGGAGTTGCAAATAAGGGCATAGAGGCATTCATAGGGGTGTTGGTGCAGGCGGTGTTGGGGCTGGTAGGCGTGATTTTTCTTATCCTGATCATTTACGGAGGATTCAAGTGGATGTCTGCGGCGGGGCAAGGCAAGCAATTGGAAGAAGCGCAAAAGATGATCACGCACTCCATCGTGGGGCTGATCATAGTTGTTTTGGCGTATGCGATTTCCACGTTCCTTCTGAAAGCCCTGCAAGGAGCGGTTTAGTACAATAATCAGTAAGAACCATGCAAAAAAATCAAAGACACACATCGCAAAAACAAGACCTTCCCTTACCAAAGACCTTTGAAGTGATCCGCACGGCAAACAGATTTATGCTGTACGGCAGTTTTGGACTTTTTCTTTTGTCATTATTTCTTGCGGATATGGCGACATTTGCAGTGGATATTACCGGTAAACTGGGTAAGGTGGGTGAAAATGCAAGCATAGGGACGAAAGATTTGGGTATTATTATCGCAAGTATCATCCAAACCATTCTTGGACTGTTGGGAGTTGTTTTTATCATTTTGATTATTTACAGCGGTTTTTTATGGATGACAGCGAGTGGGAATGATGAGAAAATAAAAACAGCGCAGGGACACCTGCGCAACGCAGTCATCGGGGTCGCGATTGTCATTGGCGCGCAGATAGTCACTTATTTTGTAGTGTATAATATCACCGCGGCCGCCATACGCGGACAATAATTATGAAGAATTTTAAAAAAATATTCATTATAGGTCTAACGGTTTTTTTTGCATGCTTTTTGTTGGGCGCGACGGGAGTGTATGCGCAGGATCTTGTTCCGGGAAATAATCCAAATGCGCCAAAGGACATGGTAAACGTGCTTACCGGCGCAGATAGTGGCACCGGCATTTTAGGAAAGTCGCTTTTTTTTGGCACAAAAGATGATCCGCGGCAACTGGCACGGGATATTATTTTTGTGGTATTCGGATTTCTTGGCACGCTCATGATAGTCTTGATCTTGTATTCCGGCTTTCTCTGGATGATGGCGCGCAAAGAAGGCGAGAAAGATAAAATACTTTCAGCAAGAGGGCATCTGACAAATGCCATTATCGGCGCTATTATTGTCATGTCCGCGTGGACCATCTCTATTTTTGTTCTGGAGGCGCTAAAGCAGACTGTGCAAGAAAGTCCTGATGGAGGCGGCGCAGGAGGTGGCGGAAATATACGGATGACCAAAAGTGTGCCTGAGATTTGCGACAACGCCTGTGCAGATGCGACAAATGGCGCTGATAAATGGCAAGGTTGCAAGGTGACTTGTTTAGGAACCTGTAGAGATGCTAAGTACTTTGACGGATGTACATGTCATGCAGAGTTTAATGCTCTTGGGCTCCTTACGGGAAGTGGCTGCGTGGGAAAAGTTCAATAGATTTTTTTAAACAAATACATCAACAATATGCCATCAAGCACCACACCAACACTCCATAAGATAACCACTGGCGCAGATACGCCCACAGGACAGGTCTTAGGAACGCTTGGGCAAGATATATACGAAAAAGGAAGCATCGTAGTGTATATCGGTAATATTATTGCCGTGGTATTGGGATTTTTGGGTGTGGTCATGATAGGACTTATCATCTACTCCGGCATTCTTTGGATGACGGCGAGCGGGAACGATGAGAAAATAAAAACAGCGCAGGGGCATTTACGGCGTGGACCATCACGATATTTGTCATGAGAGCGCTTGGCACTGCCACCGCAGGGTAGTTATGAAAAACGTAAAACTGCCATCAGTGGGATGGCGTATTGACAAAACCGCTTAAAGGGATATACTGCAGACATATGAATTCACACACATTTCGCATTATTATTGAGCCGGACGAGGGTGAGACATATCACGGATACGTGCCAAGGCTTCCCGGCTGCCATACATGGGGAAAAACAATTGAGGAGACAAGAAAAAATCTGCAAGACGCCATTCAAGTATACTGCAAAAGTCTTTTGGATGATGGCGAAAGTATTCCGGAAGAAAGCGGATACGAACTGTTGGAAACAGTAATGCTTTTTAGCGCAAAAGATCAGCAAGGATATGGGAATTAAACTTCCCATGATAAAAGACAGCGAACTCATCCGTGCGCTAAAGAAACTTGGATTTTTTGAGCATAGACAAAGCGGAACGAGTCACTTGGTCATGAAACATGCAGACGGGAGAAGAGTCGTTGTGCCTATACACCCAGGGCAAGATATTCCCAGGGGGACGCTTAAAGGAATCTTGAGAGATTGTAATATCACTAATGAAAAATTTCACGAGTTGCTTTGAGAAATGAATAATATTTTCTATTACAAAAAACCCTCCTCCATACGGAGGTCTTTTTTATATACAGCTATACACATTTTGTCGCATTGCCCGCTCTGAAAAAGGTGGTATACTATAATAGGGAAGATTTTGCCTTTCTTTTTGTCATTGCGAGCGTCTGCAAGACGCGTGGCAATCCCGACTAAGGCGTGTCATTCCCGCTCGTAGGCGGTACTGACAACTAAGCACTGAGTACTGAACTGCTATCCCTATGCGCCTCACACACATCCTGAAAAATATGAAAAAAGTAAAACTGCCATCAGCGGGATAGCGTATTGACAAGATCGCTTGAAAGAATACACTGTAGATATATGAAAAACATTATCCAATTTAAAATCACAAAAGGGGATTCGCAGTATGTGGCGGAAAGCATTGATCTTCCTATTGTTACACAAGGAAAAACTCTTGATGAGGTCGCTATAAATATTCAAGAAGCGGTTGAGCTTCATCTTCAAGATGAAGATATTGCTCAATATGAGTTCGTAAAACAACCGGCGGTCATGGTAAATTTTGAGATTGATCGTCCATATGGGCAAGCTTAAGGCGCTTTCAGGCAGGGAAGTAATCTCTATTTTAAATATTTTTGGGTTTACGGTAGTTTCTCAACGGGGCAGTCACGTTAAATTGTTTCGGATGGTACGCGAAGGAGAGCGACAAACGCTCACAATTCCGCTTCATCAAGAGTTAGATCGCGGAACGATTTATGCTATTTTCCGTCAGGCAACACGATACATACAGGAAGAATCTTTAAGAAGTCATTTTTACAATAATTAATAGTTTTTAGATCGGTATAAAAACCCTCCTCCATCCGGAGGTTTTTTATATACAGCTATACACATTTTTTTCGCATTGCCCGCTCTCAAAAAGGTGGTATACTATAATAGGGTAAGAGTGTCATCCCGAGCGTACGTGTCATCCCGAGCGGAGTCGAGGGATCTATATATGATAATATCTACGCAGATTCCTCCACTCCTTACAGTCGGTCGGAATGACACGTACGCTCGGGATGACAAAAAACATTTCTCACTAATCTCATACTGGATTCCCATTCGTAGGCGTTACTGACAACTGACAACTAAATATTGGGTACTGAAGTACTATCCCTATGCACCTCATACACATCCTGAAAAACACAAAAAAGATAGGCGAATATTTTTCCCGCTTGACAATATATCGTATATGATATATACTGAAAATGATGAGTATAAAGTAAAATTTTTTGTGGATCCTGTGAACGGGGAGAATCCTGTTCTCGTATATTTGGAAAGTGCGACTCTAAAAGATAGAGCAAAGATACTTAAGTATATAGAATTTTTAAGGACACATAATGGTGTTTTAGATGAGCCATATACTAAGCATATCAGGGGTAAAATCAGAGAGTTACGAGTTGATTTTAGTAGTAATAGACATAGGATCTTTTTCTTTACGTTTATTAACAAAAATATAATACTGCTTCATGCCTTTTTAAAGAAAACTGCAAAAACTCCTGATACTGAAATAAACAAAGCTGAGGCAAACTATCTTAAAGTTTTGAAGGATAAAAAAACATATGCATAAAAAAACTATTGATTTTGACGACTATCTTAAGACACAGCTAAAGAACGTAAAATTCAAAAAAGAATATCAGAAACATGGTAAGCAATTGGAGATTTCTTATCAGATTTTACAGTTACGAAAGAGAGCTGGAATTTCTCAAATAGAACTTGCCAATAAAATTGGTACTACACAGAGCAATGTTGCTCGATTCGAGACCGGCAATCAGAATTTTACTACCGAAATGTTGGTAAAAATAGCAACAGCATTAAAAAAAGACCTAAAAGTGGAATTTGTGTAATGCGCGAGATCGCGAGAATTGCTTTAAAAGACGAAGAACCTATTCCTCCATCCGGAGGTTTTTTATATACAGCTATACACATTTTTTCCGCATTGCCCGCTCTGAAAAAGGTGGTATACTATAATAGGGTAATAATGTCATTGCGAGGGAGCGATCCGCCAGCCGGCGGAGACCGTGGCAATCTCGTTTTTTTTCCATAAAATTCTATGCACCTCACACACATCCTGAAAAACATGAAAAAAGTAAAACTGCCATCAGCGGGATGGTATGTCTTCACACTCCTGATTTTCTCGGGATTTTTAGTGTTTGAGATCGCACGTATGTCCTATGCGCAAGAGGCGTTTAAATATCCCACGAAACTTCCGCCATTTGGCAATCCCGCCGCGCCATCATCAGGTGGTGACAGTGGCGGCGGGGGAACATACGATGAGTGCGCGCAGGGGATTTTTCAGGGGTTGTCGACAGATCAGTATACTGTCGCCCTTAGCTATCCTGACGCAGACGTGAAATGCAACAATACGATGTTATAAAACAAGACCGAATCCATTGAGCGAGCTTATAGCAATAGGAGGAGAAGGATGGATAAATATAGGACCGGGCTCTCAAGGACAAACTAATGATTGTAGGGGATGGTTGTCTAGGGCGGCTACCGTCTTTGGTGCCATATGGAATTTTAGCAATAGCACTGAATATGGGTACGGACTTATGAAAAACTGTGCGAGTAATCGTAGTTTTGCGTGTTGTAAATAGAAAATTTAATGAAAGAGAAAAAGATACTACATAAACACGTATTTTTCTTCGGACTCTTAATTGGAGGTGGTTTGTTTTTTTATTCTTTTTTTACATTCAACAAATCAACTGCTATAGCCGCAAACCAATGTACCATTTCTGATGAGACAAATGCGTGCGCAGAAGTAAGTAGCTACCTTGATTGTCCGAGTATAGATGGAAATGAGGAAGATTGTACCAATTCAGATGCTGGCTCCAGATCTTGTTGGGATGCTACTGACGGCCTGTTTAAATGTAGAAGTAGTGCTTATTTCGCGGCGCTTCCTAAGCCAGCAGGAAGTAATCTTAAATTTGATTGCTTAGCTGGAGCTAATAGCTACAAGAAGGGAGACACAATTTTATCTTCAGAAAAAATAACTTGTAATTGGTATGCCGTACAAGCTATTTGCGACAGCGACATTACTACTACAACTGGTGGGGCGGTCATAGACTCCACTACAAATAATTTTACAAAAGCAAGCGGTAAGTGGAATGATGGCTCTGCGGACTACGCAAGCTGTAATTGGGATGATACGTCTACAGACACGGATGAAGCCGGAACTCAGCCAGCATGCTCATCAAAAAAAGACGATGGATCCGATGGCGTCGTAGATGGTGTTGCGTACGGCGTTGCTGAAACGGATCCCGGCGAACAAAGCTGTTCTCGTTCAAAAATATCATCAGTCGCATGTACGGTAGAATCAGGAAAAGATCCTATCACGCAAAAAAAGGCATGCAGAAAATGCACAGTTGGTGCCCCTGCATGGGGAACGGGAACAGAATATAGTCTTGTTAGTGAAGAGGAATGTCCAGAGAATGGCAAAGTCGTTTCTCTCACCCGAATATTTACGCGAAAAGTTGGAATTAGCGACTGTGGACCATATAAGGTGGAGGATTCATCCATCACATGTGCCGCATCTTGTGGAACTCCAGATATCAATACTAATGACGAAAATTATGTAGCTGGCGAGGGGTATGGATACACATGTGGCAAATGGAGTGATTGTCAAATAAGCGAAACGGGAAAACAATCACGGACATGCGAAAGAGCGGGGTATTGCAGTAGCGCAAAGACGCTCACACAGGAGCGCACCTGTATAGCGGCAGACAAATGCGAGCCGCAGAATACGCGGGATGACGCGCAGGGTACAGATGGAAAAACGTATTATACATGTAATGAGTGGGACGCATCCGCGTGCCGAGCAGATGTAGATGAGCGGGAATCCATAAAAAGGCAATATCAATGTATATGATTTTCCCAGCGCAAGCGCCTTTCAAACAAAGTCATGCTTAGAATGTAAAAAACCAGCCACAAGTAATGCGGCAAAAAGTGATAATTATTTTGAAAATCCAGGTAATGATTACCGTTGTGAAGAATGGAGCTCATGTCAGGCAGAAGATGAAAATCAGACACGGCAATGTATCAAAAAATCAACAGCAAAATGTTATGGTATTGGTACAGACACTCGTTTTGATATAGGGAGTAATAAGCTCACACAGTTTCGCCGGTGCGGAAACGCGTGCAGTGCACCGGATATAGATACGGCAAAGGCGTCAAATGATGATTATAATGCATGTTTAGATTGGACTGAAACCGCCTGCAAAGCAAAGGAAAGCGCCGCTAACGCAAAGACACGAACCTGCGCAAAAAAAAATCTCAATTGCAAGGGCGATGACACGCTCACGCAAAACGGTCCATGCCGTGTATGTACTCCTCCTGCCGTAACACCAGATGCAAACGGCAATAAGACAACGTATGACGATTATAAGTGTGCGGATTGGAGTTTTTGTCCTGTGAGCGGAACAGATCAGGCGAGAAATTGTGTGAAGTGGATAGATGACTCAAAGTCAAACTGCTGGGGACTGGGTGTGCCAATAAGCGTAGTTTCGGGAAGCGCTCCATTACAACAAACTCGGAATACAAGTTGTACGGTTGCATGTGTTGTACCTCCAACAAGTGGCAATAGTAATACGTCTTATACGTGTGATGGATGGAATCCTGCACAATGCGTACTCAAGGATCAGGGGCAAGATCCGCAAACACGCATTTGCACGCGCGCAAATAGGAATTGCGTTGGAGATAGTTCAGAAGACACAACTATTGATCCAAGTAATCCAAGAA
Source organism: Candidatus Uhrbacteria bacterium (assembly GCA_016186045.1). Lineage (GTDB taxonomy): Bacteria > Patescibacteriota > Patescibacteriia > JACQRZ01 > JACQRZ01 > JACPMJ01. The sequence goes on from JACPMJ010000003.1 coordinate 11,396, forward strand.
AATTAAGACAATCAAAAGATTGTGCCAAATGTACCACAGACTCATATTCCCAGTGCAGTGACGATGCTACTACCCAAACAAATGTATGCCCAAATCCTTCAGATGGAAGGACGGTAGAGAGGACAGGATGTATAAAGTTTGATTGCAAAGAGTCAGGAAGTGCAGAGATTTCCACGCCCACATATACCTGTGATGACGAGACTTCAGTGGGAAGCGGATCGGGATTTCCTCCGGCAGTTGCAAACGCAACATTGCGGTTTATCGGATCTCCAACAAAAAAATGGCGCGCGGATACGTTTTTGTATAACAGTGGCTTACAGATAGGTATTGGCGCTGGCGCCATAGCGCCGGCAACCATCCTTGAAATCAGCAACGCGTTTGATACCTCAAAAACCACACAAGTTCGCATTACAGATAAAAATGCGAATCCGGAACTGCAGTTTCAGTACGGAGACGGTAATGCGCACTGGGGATTGTATGTGAAAAATGGATCGGGTGAAGATAAGAGTCTTCGTTTTTGGAATGCCAAAGATTTAGTAAAGATAGATACTGACGGGAAACTCCACGCCGAAGAATTTTGTATTGGCGCGGACAAAACTAAATGCACAAAAGTCTGGGGAAGTGGCGGCGGATCCAGCCAGTGGTCGGATATTACCGGCGGCGGGATTTACTATACCGGCGGCAACGTCGGCATCGGGACCAAACCAACCGCAGAAACTGTCGGACTGCTTCAAATTGCTAAAACAGGCGATCGTTATTCAGGCATTGTATTTCAAGAATCGCGTTTACGTTTGGGATTGGATAATAAAAATAACAGTGCGATATTTGCGCAAGGTGGTGATGCAGAACTTGAAGTTGGCGCTCAAGGTCATATTTCGTTTACCACAGGAGGTATCGCTGGAAGCGCTACCGAAAGAATGCGTATTAATGATAAAGGCAACGTAGGTATTGGCACTACTACGCCGGCTGACTTGCTAACTTTGAGTGGCACAGGTAAGTTCGTACGTGTGGATGAAAATAGCACCGGTAATTCCGGGATTGT
>JACPMJ010000004.1 GCA_016186045.1 Candidatus Uhrbacteria bacterium
GAATCCGGACATTGATCCGTTGGGTATCGGATATCATATCAATCAGGCGTTGCTTGCTGTGGGATCAGGGGGATTATGGGGAAAGGGATTTGGCCATTCGCGGCAGAAGTTTGCATATTTGCCGGAAGTATTTGGCGATTCTATTTTTGCAGTCATTGCGGAAGAGTTGGGCTTCATCTTTGCGGTTCTTTTTATCTCGTTCATTCTTTTTTTTATTTTGCGTGGCTTGCGTATTGCCCAGCGGGCGGGCGATAATTTTGGCATGCTTATTGTTGCCGGAATCATGAGCTGGATTGCATTTCAGTCATTTGTAAACATCGGAGCGATGCTCTCCATTCTTCCATTGACCGGCATTCCGCTTCCGTTCGTGAGTTATGGTGGAACCGCGCTCATCGTGGAAATGGCAGCGATCGGTATTGTATTGAATGTTTCGCGTCATACGGGAAATACGCGTCGCCATTAATATTTTTTCTATGAGAATTATTTTTACTGGAGGAGGAACATTGGGATCCGTCACGCCGCTCATTGCGCTCTATGAAGCATTGAGCAAGCCGGTGCAGGCAGTATGGATCGGCACGCGGTCTGGTCCGGAAAGAGAATTGGTTTGTGAATACCATATGCCGTTTCGCGCTATTTTTTCCGGGAAACTCAGGCGGTATTTAAGTATAAAAAATTTTTTTGATCCGATCCTTTTTTGCATAGGCATGGTGCAGGCGGCACGCGTTATTTCCGTTTTTCGACCGGATTATATTATTGGCGCCGGGGGATACGTATCTGTGCCGGTGATATGGGCAGGCTGGCTTTTGAAGAAAAAAATCATCATTCTCCAGCTTGATATTCAGCCAAGCCTTACCTTGCATGTGAAGAGCAGAAGATATATTTTCCCGCAAGAAAATCAGTAGTGACCGGCATTCCGGTACGGAAAAAGGTGCATGATCTTGCGCGTCAGGCATACGACAGGGAATGGCGCGGCCCATTGCGCCAGGCGCACGGCATTTCTGATGATGCACTCCCGGTGGTGTTGATAGTAGGCGGCGGCACCGGAGCGCTTTCGCTAAATCATTGCGTGTACGATGCGCTTGGGGAACTCACGCGCATAAGTCATGTCGTGCATGTGACAGGAAAAGGAAAAGGCAGTGTGCCAGCAGGGTCATATATTCGCGAACGATATCATGCGTATGAATTTTTGAAAGAGGAACTCATCGAATATGCCGCGTTTGCCGATTGCGTGGTTACGCGCGCGGGCATGGGCATGCTCAGTGAGCTTTCCGTTCTCGGAAAACCGACCATTATCATCCCCATTCCGCAATCCCACCAGGAAAAAAACGCAGTATATTTTGAACGCCAGAAACATGCGGCGATCTATCTTGTACAAAACGATATAACTGCAGAAAAGTTTGTTCGTGCCATTCAGCGCGTTTTGAAAGATGATGCTTTGAGGCAAGAGTTATCTCAAAATATGAAACTGGCATTGCCGCAGGATGGCGCTCAAAACGTGAAAGGTCTTATTGAGGAAGTCATATAATGATATGTCCATAACCGCAATTATTCCCGCGTATAATGAAGAAAAAAACATCGGGCGTGTACTGGATGTACTTATGCATGCGAATATTTTTTCTTCTGTTCTTGTTGTTGACGATGGATCGCAAGATCATACTGCGGATGTTGCGCGTACGCATGGCGCATTGGTGATCCAGCAAGAAAATCAAGGGAAAGGTGCGGCAATGATTGCCGGAGCGCGAGCCGCAGATACGGAACATATCTTTTTTTGTGATGCGGATGTGATAGGATTAAAGCGGGAGCACATTTGTTTGCTTGTTGATCCTGTTGTGTCCGGCATGGCGGCAATGACCGTTGGATTACGGGATCGAGGCGTATTTTTTACGTGGCTTTTACCGCATATTGCTCCAATTCTTGGAGGGGAACGTGCTCTTTCCCGGATTCTTTTTCTTGCCATGGTTGAAACATATGCGCATTGCTCGCTTTCTGATTTTGGCATTGAGACGTATATGAACGCGTATTGCTCCAGCCGTCGTCTCCGCATCCTTCCGGTTAAAATGCAGGGTGTCACGCAGATCATCAAAGAGCAGAAATACGGGCTATGGACAGGATTTTTTGCACGCATGCGTATGGTTTGGCAGATACTTCGTGCCGAAAGAAGAACTTTTTTTCAAAAAAGATAGCCAGTTATTTTTGGAGAGTATGCTTCAGAAAGAAAAACGCATTCATTTTGTCGGCATCAAGGGAAGTGGCATGAGCGCGCTTGCTCAATTTTTTATGCAAGGCGGAGTACAGATATGCGGGTCCGACGTTCTTGATGAATTTCCCATTGATGCGCTTTTGCGCGCAAAACATATTTCCGTGGAGCAATTTTCAGAAGAACATATTACCAAAGACTTCGACCGCGTGATTTATTCAACGGCATGGGAAGAGAATGAAGAAGTGTCGCGCGCACGGGCACTGAATATCCCGGTGGAAAGCTATCCGCAAGCAGTTGCCAGAATCTTTAATGCGAACAAGGGTATCGCGGTATGTGGCTCGCATGGAAAATCAACCACTACCGCATGGCTGGGATATGTCCTTTCGGAACTTGGCAAAGACCCGTCAGTTATTCTTGGATCAAAAGTAAAACAATGGGATGGAAATATGCGTGCAGGCAGGTCAGAATTATGCGTTCTTGAGGCGGACGAATATCAGGATAAACTTTCACTCTATCAGCCATGGTCTGCGATTCTTACGAATGTTGATTATGACCATCCTGATTTTTTTAAGACGAAAGAATCATATATTGATGTATTTTCCCGTTTTTGCAAAAAGATAACTGATGGATTTTTAGTAGTGTGCTGGGATGATGCCGGTGTGCGTACCGCACTTGCAGATAGGCCGCTTGATGCCATTGTACGGTATGGCTGTGGCATATCGTGTGAATATTCATTCAAGAATTATACTGTTTCTGCTGGCGTAGTCTCCTATGGCATAACAAAACATGGATGTGATGTTGCGCGTATAACATCGTCCTTGCCCGGAAAGCAGAATGCGCTGAATGCGCTTGCCGTCTATGCATTATGTGATAGCGTGGGGTATGGCACACCCCAGCAGATCGGCGATGCGATCGGAACATTTCAGGGAATCGCGCGAAGATTTGAATACAAGGGAATGTTTGGCCGTGTTACTGTGATTGATGACTATGCGCATCACCCTACGGAAATCAGCGCAACGCTTTTTGCGGCGCGAGATATGTTTGTCGGCAAGAGAATCTGGTGCGTATTTTCCCCACATACATTTTCACGGACAGAGAGCTTCAAAGAAGCATTTGCAAAAAGTTTTTTGAACGCAGACATGGCGCTTATTCTTGATATTTTTTCTTCTGCGCGCGAACAAGCAGGAAAATTCCATTCGTCCGATTTGGTCTCCCTTATCCGTGAATATGGCGGATGTGCGCAGTATGTGCGTAATTCGGACGATGCGGCTTTGTATATACGCGATCATGTGCAGGATATGGATGTCCTTTTGACGCTTGGCGCGGATGAGGTGTGGAAGGTATGGAAAAAGCTTTTCGGAATGTGATACACTATAGTACGTGGGTTTTTCCCATTGACATCATTTTTTTCTGAGTAGTATTAAGTCATTATTGATACGAATATGAATATTTCACTTCGTGCGGTGCATATGGATCGTACGCCGCAGCTTGATATGTATATTGAGAAAAAAATTCAATTGCTTGGACGATATGCGGAGAATATCAAACAGGTGTCAGTTGAGTTGCTTGGGGATATGCACCATAGAAAGGGAGGCGTGATCCGGGTGGAAATGATACTCCGTCTTGTGCAGGCAGGAAGTCAGCCTCTTCGCGTGGAAGAGACAGCATCGGATATCCATGAAGCCATAGATATGGCCGTGGCGACAATGAAAAAAAACATTATTGCGTATAAAGAAAAAAAAATAGCAGTCAAAAAAGATATTGTACGAACAGTACGGGGAAAATAATTCTTAAGGGATCCTAAAAGATCCATATGTAAAAGAGTATGGGAATGAACATGGTGCCAAAGTATTGTTTTTTTACCAAAGGTGTGGGACGGCATAAGGAACAACTCGCGTCATTTGAGATGGCATTGCGTGATGCGGGAATTGAGCGATTTAATCTTGTGACCGTGTCGTCTATTTTTGCTCCGGGATGCAAAATTATTCCTCGCACGCAAGGATTACAAATGTTGAACTCCGGAGAAGTGGTATTTTGCGTGATGCATGATCTTCGCTGTAATGAGCCGAATCGGTTGATGGCGGCGTCCGTAGGGCTTGCATTGCCGGCAGATCCCGCGCAGTATGGCTATCTTTCCGAACATCGGTCGTTTGGCGAGACGGAGGAAAAGGCTGGCGAATATGCAGAAGATTTGGCAGCCAGTATGCTTGCAACCACGTTGGGTGTGGAGTTTGATCCGGAAGCGGCATGGGATGAGCGTGAGCAGATTTACAAGGCGAGCGGGAAAATCATCCGCACGACAAATGTTACGCAGTCGGCAATTGGACATAAAGACGGCATCTGGACATCCGTACTTGCGGCCGCGGTGTTTGTCTTGCAGGATGAAGCTGAACAAATAAAGGCGTAGGTAAGATCGTATCACATGAGGCGGTAGAGATACTCCCTTGTTTCTATCGATACAGTAGGGTATACTATCTATGGAATAAATGATATGACTTTGTTATTAAAAAAATATGACTTCCTTATCCTTGGCGGTGCAGGCATGCAAGGGCGTATCGTCGCGAAGGATTTATTGGAAAATGGATATTCAGTCGCTATTGCGGATATTGATCGTGTGCGTGCCCAGCGCATGGTGAAAAAAAGTCGTGATATCGGTTTTATTTTTCTCGACGTACGCGACAGTGATTTGACGATCGCCGCCATTCAACGAACCGGGGCGCGAGTTGTCATCAATTGCGCGGAAGGCAATTGGAATCTTGACGTGTACCAATCATGCCTTCGCGCCGGAGTTCATTGCATAGATCTTGGTTCGGAAATTGAAATGACCGAAGCGCAAATAGAGCTTGACGAAGAGTTTAAGCGAAAAAGACTTACCGCCATTACCGGATGCGGATCTGTTCCCGGTATTGGAAATGTTATGTTACGCTATGCGGCGCGCAAATTTGATACCATTGAGACGATTGAGGTCGGTTTCGCATGGCAATCCAATATCAAACGCTTTGTCGTGCCGTTTTCCATTGAAAGCATTATTGAAGAATTTACAAAACCTGCGCCGGTTATTGAAAATGGAAAGTGGTTAACGCGCACTCCCTTAAAGACGATCACCATGCGAAATCACCGATCGATCGGAAGAGAACGAGTTTTGATTGTCCGCCATCCGGAGACCTACACTTTCCATGAGTATTATAAGAATCAGGGAGTGAAAAATGTCCGTTTTTATGCGGGATTCCCTCCGCATTCTGAAGAAAAAATTCGCAGTCTTATTGAACTGGGATTTGGCGCTACAAAACCGATTAAGATAAACGGGCATGGGCACGAAATAGCGCCGCTTGACTACACAACGGAAATGCTTCGCAGATTGAAGATCCCCAAGGGATACCGCGAAAAAGAAAATTTATGGGTTGAACTTGTCGGCAAAAAAAACGGCAAAATAAAAAAAATCAGTATGAATTGCATCGTACCGACCATAAAAAATTGGGAAGATGCGGGATGTAATATTGATACCGGGATGCCAGCGTCCATTATTGCGCAAATGGTTTGGGAGAAAAAAATTCGTAAACGCGGATCATTTGCCCCGGAGGCCATTGTGCCGGAACGATATTTTTTCAAAGAGCTTAAAAAAAGAAAGATGAAACTTTTTGAAAATGATAAGCGGTTGTAGGGAAGTAAGTGAATAATATACACATACTATGCATGATCCTCATGCGGGCGATCTTGAACGCCATGCCGCTGGAAGCGGACATAATGACAACTTTGTTCCTCTTGAAAATTTGGATATTTCCAAAATACATACATGTGATGATCTTCTTCTGGCAATGGAAAAAACATCATTTGGAGGACGAAAAGTGGGTGAAGCGGCAGACCTTTTGTACACGATGGTGACTGATCCGGATTGTTTTGTTGTCGGTACGTTTTCAGGCGCCATGACTGTGGCAAAACAGGGATTATTGATCGCCGATATGATTGACAGGGGGATGATAAACGCCATCGTGAGCACTGGAGCATTGATGACACATGGACTTGTTGATGCGGGCGGCATGCTTCATTTTAAATTTGATTTTGACCGCATGAACGACTCCGCATTATTCAAGCGCGGATATGATCGCGTCTATGACACATTGGAGCTTGAGAAGAATCTTGACGATCTTGAGGAGCTTGTCACAAAAGTGTTTGATGGCATTGATCCGCAGACGGTGTGTTCAAGCAGGCATATCACCGAATGTATCGGGACATATCTGTCAGAACATGTACAGGGGCGTGGTATTGTCATAAGCGCAGTAAAGAAAGGAGTGCCAATCTATATTCCGGCATTTACTGATTCTGAACTGGGTCTTGATTTTGCGCTCTATAATCGCAGACAGCGTCTATTGGGAAAACCAGAGCTTTCTTTCAGTCCCTTTTTAGACCTTGAGCATTATACGGAGATGATTGCAAAGCAAAAACGCATCGGTATTTTTACAATCGGCGGCGGAGTGCCGCGTAATTGGGCACAACAGGTTGCGTGTTATTTGGATCTTGTGAATTTCAGGATTTTTGAGCGATACAATGTTGATGAACGCATGGACGTGAAAAGATTTCATTACGGCATTCGCATTTGTCCGGAGCCGGTGCACTGGGGCGGACTTTCCGGATGCACCTACTCTGAAGGTGTCTCATGGGGAAAATTTGTTCCGCCGGAAGAAGGAGGAAAATTCGTGGAGGTGCTTGCGGACGCAACAACGGTGTGGCCTCTCATAGTGAAGGGCGTGTGTGAACGGTTGGATAAAAAGCAAAAGGTCTTATGAACTATTCAGAGACGCCGGTATTTGCTCCGCCAGAGGATTTCGGATCAATAGAACGCGCGCGATTTGTCATTGCCGCAGTTCCGGTTGAGGCTACGGTAAGCTATGGTTCCGGCGCATCTCGCGGTCCTGCCGCGATTCTTGAGGCGAGTGGACAAGTTGAGCTTTTTGACGTTGAAGAGCGCAATGAACCTTATCGCGCCGGTATTGCAACACTTGAATTTCCTCAAACATTCAGCTCCGCACATGATGCGTTGGCATATGCGGAGAAGATCACTGCCGCCATCCTTGAGATGAAAAAAATTCCGATCCTGCTCGGAGGGGATCATTCATTTACCTCTGGAGCGCTGAAAGCTTTTGCAAAAAAAGATATTTCATTCAGCATTCTTCATTTTGACGCACATGGAGATCTTCGCGATACATTTCACGGGGATCCACTAAGCCATGCCTGCGCTCTGCGCAGGTGCCTTGAGATATCTCACGTAGAGCGGCTTGTCCAGGTAGGCATTCGCAATGTCAGCAATGATCCGCTGGATGGCAGCGAATTTGATTTTTTATGTAATAATAAGGAAAAAATAGCGACATGGTATGCCAAAGATATGCGGGAATGGGACCATACTGCCATCCTTGACACGTTGGGCGAATATGTGTACATTACCTTTGATGTTGACGCCCTTGATCCGTCCATTATGCCCGCGACCGGCACCCCGGAGCCCGGAGGATTGGATTGGCAGACAACACTCGCGATCCTCAAAAATATATGCGCACACCGCACTATCATCGGACTTGATGTCGTTGAACTTGCACCCATTCATGGGTTCCATGCTCCGAATTTTTTAGTCGCGAAGCTGATATATAAGATACTGGGGTTTGTCGCGCGCAAGGAACAGTTCCCGATATGACTAAAAAATTCATCATCCATGTAATTTTTTACGGGGGGTCCATAGCTGGATTCCTTCTCTTTTTTTATTTGCTTGTGCCGTTTGTTTTTGCAAACGTCGAAGTGTCGTGCGATCGGACCACTCAACAATTTCGACAGAGCGGCGAGATTACGTGCGGGCATATCCAATGGAAGTTGTACACGCGCCACATATCAGAACTTGTTGACGACCCATTACCATATCTGAAGCAATACGAGACACTCTACACGCATCTTGCGCAATTTACCGGAGCAGAACCGGCGAACAAACGAATTGTCATTGTTGAGAGATGCCCGTCATGGAAAAAAGATTTTTATTGTCCAAATGGCAGAAATGAAAAACAGGACTCTTTGTATCTTGCGTCAGGGACAAACACCATCAATATTTCCGAGGATTTTTTTGACACTGTATTTTTGACGCTTGCGCGCGACAGCAGGATGCCTTTGTCCGCAGTGCTGTTTCATGAAATGGGACATGCGTTTTTGCCGCAGATGCAATCCACGGGATATTCTCTCCTCTGGGACAATTCATCCGCGGAGTCTTTTGTTGACCTGATTTCCATTTTTTCATACCTTTTGCGTAATGATATTTCCGGTGGCATGGCGCCGTTGTATTGGGATGCGTTTTGCGAGAAGAAACTTCATGTCAGTATGTGTGAGGATTATCTGTCCGCTTCGCAGGATTTTCTTTTTGTTCAAAAGGGGTATGAGCAATACATACAAGATCATGATACGTTTGATACGCTTTTTCTTTTTCCGCAGTCGCAGAACAATCTTGCGTTGCGTTCCATGAAATTCGCAGGACTCATCGGATCTTTGGCAGAGGAGTCGGGTAAGCGGAAGGCGCTGTATGACGGGCTAAACAAAACCATGCGTTTTTATAATCTTTCTTTTTCGTCTCCGGAAAGCTGGAAAGTTCCCTTTGAGGCACAGACGCGTGACATGACAGTCCAGAAAACAAATCTTTTTGTTTTTCTTTTAAGCGCGTATGCTCAGACAGACTATGCGGAAAAATTCCAGGCATGGGGATTTCCGGTTATGCGGACGGTGCGGGAAAACATATTCAATATTCGCGCGAATCAGTATTCAGAAGATCTTGTTCCGACATATGTAAAAAATATATTATCCGAATCCGTTTCCAATGTGCGGCTTTCTTCAGCGTTCATTCAGGCGTGGATTGAGGAACCTGCAAGCGGGAACGCGTTGGTTATTCATTGGAGAAACGCTTCTCATGTGCAATCAATAATTCTTCTCCGCTCAGAAAATGAAATGAAATTTCCAACGGTTTTTGCGCGCAATGTTGCCGGAACAGAGTATCGTGACACGAATCTTTTTGAGGGGGAAAAATATCTCTACGCACTTGTGGCATATGATGTAAATGGCAATGAATCCCCGGTCAGTACGCTCTTGAGTGGTGTGCCAAACCCTGGCCAGTCGGTGAACTATGGCCAGCTTTTCTTTACCGCTCATCAGGTGCAAGATATCACCACGAGAAGTTCGCGCGTGGCATGGCAAACGAATATTCCCGTGACAGTGAGATTGATTTTTGGGCCTGCGAATGGTGCCATGTCGTTTTCCATGGAGACAAGGGAATATACGAACCAGAATGAGTTTTTTCTTTCCGGCCTCATGCCGGGCACGACGTATAATTATCAGCTGACAGCTACCGATGCGCACGCTCGGACGGTCCAAGCGGCAAAATCATTTTTCACGGAACGCGATTTCACACTATCCGGCAATCAGAACGTTGCATCTTCCCGGCGCATTAACATTCATGAAACAGGGACAACGAATTCAGTGAAAATTCAATGGCAAACACTTGATAGTACGCGTTTTTCCTCTGTCCGCATATACCGTTCCCATTCGGCATGGGAGCGAGGGGATTTTCTCGCGAATGTCGCCAGCGCATCCTATTGGTATGACAACACGCTTGCGCCACATACGCAATATTTTTATAAAATTGCGAATGTGACGCCGACAGGAGAAGAATTTTTTTATGAGCCGATTGTTGCTATTATCAGCAACGTGCCGAGATTTGATATTCAAGACGTGCAATTGAATGTTACGGGGAAAAAGACCGTATCCCTATCATGGAGTGCGCCGTGGTATTTTTCCTCATGCGCGCGCGTGCGCATCTATCGCTCGACTGTGAAGGGCAAAAAGGGGGCTCGCGTTGGCGATGGAGGATGCAGTGGCACATTTCTTGAGAAGCTTGACCCAAGTGTCGCAACACGGTATTATTACTCATTAGTCGCAGTGAATACGAGCAAGAAAGAATCTGCAAACATAAAACAGCATGACGTGATCATCCCCGGACGCGTAAGGGCGATACGAAAAAAAACAACCATACAAAGCGCAGTGCGCAAAAAAACGCCAGCTCCGGCGAAACAGCAGCCAAAAGCAAAAGTACGCATCGTTCCGTCATGGGGGTATCCACCTGCGGATCAAATATAAACAGTACGTAGTTGTCAGTTCACAGTTCCTATTATCCATTGCTTATTTCCTCCCCATGTCTTTTTTTACAAAAATTTTTGGCGATCCCAATACGCGCGTTATTAATTCATTGATGCCGTTTGTGGCACAGGTGAATACTTTTGAGGCGCATGTATCCGGTCTTTCAGATGATGAACTTAAAGGAAAGACTGTGTTTTTTCGTGAACGTCTCGGACGCGAGGAGTCATTGGATGCGCTTTTGCCGGAGGCATTTGCCGTATGTAGAGAGGTAAGCAGGCGTGTATTGAAGCAACGCCATTATGATGTGCAAGTGATTGGCGCAAGCGTGCTTCATCGCGGACAGATCGCGGAGATGCGTACCGGAGAGGGAAAGACGCTTACGGCGACGCTCGCGGTCTATCTGAATGCACTTATTGGCAAGGGCGTACATGTGGTGACAGTAAATGATTATTTAGCAATGCGCGATTCCGTGTGGATGGGGAAGCTCTACCATGCACTTGGTCTTTCCATAAGTAGTATTCAGCATGAGGCCGCATATCTCTATGATCCCCACTATCATTCGTCTCAAGAAGAAGAGAAAAAAGATATACAAGAAGAAACCGAGGAAGGATCGGAAACGCAAAATTTCCGTATCCAGCATGATTTTCTCAGACCTTGTTCGCGAAAAGAAGCATACCTGGCAGACATTACCTATGGCACAAATAACGAATTTGGCTTTGATTATCTTCGCGATAATCTCGTGTCGGATCTTGACCGCATGGTCCAGCGACCCCTCCACTTTGCAATCATTGACGAGGCGCGCACGCCTTTGATTATTTCCGGTCCTGCAGGAGAGTCTTCCGGTCTGTATACCACATTTGCGCAAGTTGTTTCACGACTTACGGAAAACGAAGATTACAACATTGATGAAAAACTGCGTGCCGCAACACTTACAGACACCGGATTTCAGAAAGTGGAGAATATGCTTGGCATGAAAGATATGTATACTACGGCAAATATCTCCACACTTCACCATATTGAACAGGCATTAAAGGCCCGAGCGTTATTTAAGCGAGACAAGGATTATGTGGTCAAAGAAAATGAAGTAATTATTGTAGATGAGTTTACCGGCAGGCTCATGCATGGCCGCAGATATTCAGAAGGACTCCATCAGGCGATCGAGGCAAAAGAAGGTGTGAAGATTCAGCGCGAGAGTCAGACGTATGCGACCGTCACATTTCAAAATTATTTTCGGTTGTATAAAAAACTCTCCGGCATGACCGGTACTGCGGCAACAGAAGCGGAAGAGTTTGCAAAAATTTACAAACTTGAAGTGGTGACTATTCCCACGAATAAGCCTATGATCCGGAAAGATCATCAGGATCGCATTTATATTTCAGAAAAAGGGAAATACGCGGCAGTAGTGGAAGAAATCAGGCAGTGCCACGAACGCGGTCAGCCGGTGTTGGTGGGAACCATTTCCATTGAGCGGAATGAGTATTTGAGCGCGCTTCTTGAACGCGAGGGAGTCCCGCACAAATTATTGAATGCAAAGAATCATGAAAAGGAAGCGGAAACCATCGCGCAGGCAGGAAAAGCAGGAGCGGTGACCATTGCCACAAATATGGCGGGCAGAGGCGTGGATATTATTCTTGGCGGAAATCCTGCGGATGCGGATGACGCGCGAGCCGTCCGCGAGTGCGGGGGACTGTATGTGATTGGCACCGAACGCCATGAGTCGAGACGCATAGACAATCAGTTGCGTGGCAGGTCCGGCAGACAAGGGGATCCTGGCATGTCACTCTTTTTTATTTCCTTAGAAGATGATCTTATGCGGATTTTTGGATCCGAGCGTATGAAGGGAATGCTGGGGAAACTTGGCGCGCCGGAAGATATGCCTATTGAGAACTCATTTATTACGAAGTGTATTGAGGAGGCTCAGCGAAAAGTAGAGAGTCATCATTTTGATACGCGAAAACACTTATTGGAATATGACGACGTCATGAATAAACAGCGCGAGATGATTTATAAGCGTAGGAGGGATATATTGGCGGAGTTTGAACGGGAGACGAATGAAGATGGCGATATTGTCATTCCGAGTGATCCGCCAACTGGCGGAGAGAATCCCGATGACAGTGAGAAAGACGAGATTGCCACGGTCGCTTCGCTCCCTCGCAATGACAGTGTAACATTACGCGAGATGGTCCTGACTATGATAGAAGAAGAAATAGAACATGTGGTGACATTTCATACCACACGGGAAGAGGATCAGGCACGTGAATGGAATATCCAGGAAATTTATGAGACGATGCATACGATATTTCCGGTTTCGCAAAGCGATCGCAAAGGACTTACGGATATCTATGAGACAGGAGATCGCATCCTGACTGAGCCGGAAAAACGAACGCATATTATTTCGTATCTGTGCCATCTTGCGCGCCAAAGCTTTACCGCGCTTGAAACACATGTTGCGGAAAACATGAAAAAGCAGGGTATACCTATGACTTCGCATGTCGCGATGGCGTATATCGAAAAAGATCTACTCATTCGCTGTATTGATACGCTCTGGATAGAGCATCTCGAGGCGATAGATCATCTGCGCACCGGCATCGGACTACGCGGATACGGCCAACATGATCCCCTCGTGGAGTACAAGCGCGAGGCGTTTCGATTATTCTCGGAGTTGCTCTCCCTTATTCATCGCCAAGTGGTGTACAGTATTTTCAAAATCGGAGCGTTTTCAGATCAGGTGGTAGAGTCATCAAAAAAACTTACCTACTCCGCGCCGGCAAAGGATGCGTCAGGCGGTTCTGCATCCGCATCTTCGCATTCAAGCGGCGGCGCAAAAGTAGGGCGAAATGATCCCTGCCCATGCGCCAGCGGGAAGAAATATAAACGCTGTCACGGGGCGTAAAATAAAATTATGCATAAGGAACCGCCGTTGAGAAAAAAATTCGTTACTTGGAGTTCGCGTCGCTCATCCCGAGTAACGGCTGGTAAATTAGGAGCCTTGTTCCTATCAGCGATCTTAGTGGGCTTTTTTGTGCAATTCATTTTTCCAATCATTGGTTATGAATATCTGTTCGGCGTTCTTTTTTGTTGCCTTACTCTTTTTTGTTCTGGATTGACATGTCATGCTTTCTCGTATTATGAGTTACATCTAGTAGCTCCTCTCATAATTCGAATGATCGCTTTGACAAACGGACTTTTAGCGGTGTATAGTTCGCTCTTTTTTTTCCATCTCATAACTATTTCAGCTCAATTTGTTTTTAATCCGATCACTCTTGTCTCGGATTTGAGCAATAGTTTTTATTTTGGCTTCAAGTTTATGGATTCCTTTGTTACTCAACCAAAACCTCTCGATAGCCAGCTTATTTATATGGGTGCTCTTCTTGGTTTTCTCATTTCGGCGTTCATGATGAGTAAGTACTCCCCAGTTGCTCGCAGAAATGTGTTATTAAAATAACATTTAAATAAGTGTAACAGGAGAACGTTGGAAAACTCCCATTCTGAATGACAAATTAAGTGTTTTGATGGTTTTTAGACAGTCTGGATGACAATTCTTGGACGGGGTCTGATTCTCGGGTCAAGCTCAAGCCTGTCGTTGGACTTCATTCGAGGAATGACACGAGACGAGTTTTGCAATGTGTTCAGATATGCACTTGACAACTCCATTTTATGGTATAGAATGGAGTTATGTATACTAGATTACTAAAACCACCAAAAGAGCGAAGTTTCTTTCTATTCGGTCCGAGAGGGACGGGTAAGACGACATGGCTCAAAAGCGTATTTCCTGATGCGTTGTATTTTGATCTTCTTGATTCTGAGACATATAATGACCTTCTTGCTCAACCCAATCGTCTTGATACTCTCATTCCTCCCACGTGGAGCAGTATTGTAATTCTCGACGAGGTGCAACGCGTACCAGCGCTTTTGCATGAAGTCCATCGACTCATTGAAAAACGCAAGCTTCGATTCGCACTCACTGGATCGAGCGCTCGAAAGCTCAAAAAAGGAGATGTGAATTTGTTGGCGGGAAGAGCTTTGACGCTTTCACTGCACCCACTGACCTCAAGCGAGCTTGGGGCCGATTTTAATATCAAACACCTCCTTACTTTGGGTCACCTTCCTTCCACTTTTTCTGGGAGCGATCCGGAGAGGTATTTGGAGTCCTACGTTACAACCTATCTTCGCGAGGAAGTGCAGCAGGAAGGCCTTACACGAAATCTGGGATCATTCACTCGCTTTTTGGAAGTTGCGAGTTTTTCGCAAGGAGGGCTTTTGAATATTTCAGAAGTAGCACGAGAATGCGCCGTACACAGGAAAGTTGCAGAACATTATTTTTCAATTCTAGAGGATCTCTTGATAGCTGAACGCATTTCCGTTTTTACAAAAAAAGCAAAACGACGCACCGTGTCGCATCAAAAGTTTTTTTTCTTTGATGCAGGGGTGTATCGAACATTACGACCACAGGGACTACTCGATACATCCGAGGATATTGATGGCGCGGCATTGGAAACGGCCGTCTACCAAGAGATGAGGGCGCTTAATCAGTATTTCGATTACGGCTACCGCATGCATTTTTGGCACACGAGAGCAGGCCATGAGGTTGATTTTATTCTCTATGGTAAGAGAGGATTTCATGCGATTGAAATAAAGCGTGGCACTCGCGTAACGCCGAACGCTTTGAGAGGATTGAGGGCATTTCTCGAAGAATACCCTTCAGCTAAAAGCATCTTTGTATACGGAGGTACGCGAGAGTATTATGAGGGCCCCATCAGGATTATCCCCATCAATAGTTTTTTTTGGTTATTGCCAGATATTCTTAAGGGTCCATCACAATAACACTTCAAACGCTGTCATGGGGCGTAAGGGCAAAAAACTATGTTTGAAAATAATTACGCATTTATCGACAGTCAGAATGTAAACCTCAGTATTCAGTCACTTGGCTGGAAACTGAATTTTCAGCGTTTCCGTGTGTACCTAATGGAAAAATATCGTGTAAAGAAAGCTTTTCTTTTCATCGGTTTCATTGAAGACAATAACGATCTTTATACCACCTTACAAGAAGCAGGTTTCATTCTCATTTTCAAACCAACTCTAAAATATCCTGACAGAAAGACGAAGGGAAATTGCGATGCGGAACTTGTGTTGCACACAATGATCGAACTCAAAAATTACGATCAAGCAGTTATCGTTACTGGCGACGGAGATTTTCATTGTCTTGTTAAGTACTTAATCGGAATCAAAAAATTGAAAAAAATTCTCATTCCCAATCAATACAAATACTCTGCTCTTCTGAAGCGTTTTGATTCAGGATACCTTGATTTTTTAAGTAGTATGAGAAAAAGGCTTGAGTACATAAAAAAAGAACCCGATAGGGACGGAACCCTATAAGGCGCTTTTCGTGGTGATAAACTCATTATATATGAATCTTTAAGGAAGTCAAGAGACCCGCAATCTGCAAGCTAAAATATGGATGAAAGCCTCTCGGCTCTGCAAATTAAAATATTGCCCAAATAATGATTTAAAATTAGAGTATTGGCAAATGGCGAATACACGCCTGTAACCCAATACTCATATGATGGATATGAAAGCACGAAATCAATACCTGTATACTCTCATCACTAAACGAAAAGGATACCATCTCAAACCAAGAAAAGAAAAGTCAGCGCTCCTCTCTGAATATTGCCAAGTCACGGGACAAAATCGTCGCGCAGTGAGCGCAAAGATTCGCTCTGGTAGATATGTTCGGACTATGAAGCTTGAATCCGGAGAAGAACGACGAACAAGAAGTTCGCCCTACGACGCCCAAACAACAGCCTACCTCATAAAACTCTGGAAGATATTTGACTATCCTTGTGGCCAAAGACTCGCTCCGATTATTCGAACTGAACTTCATCGCTTACGGCGTTTTGGAGAACTGACCATCTCTAATGAGATGGCGATGCGCCTCACAACAATCTCTGCAAGGACGATCGACACCAAACTGAAGAATCACAAAACAAAAGAGTTATTGAAACGAAAGTATGAAAAAAAGCTCCACCCGCTCCTCTACCAAAAGATTCCCGTCAAACTCTCTTCAGATCAAGGACACGGTATCGGGGATACGATCCAGATAGACTGCGTGGAACACTGCGGACAGTCTGCAGATGGCACATTTCTGTATACGGTAAGCGTTACGGACACGGGATCGGGCTGGTGGGAGGGAGAGCCTGCCATGGGAAAAAGCGCGACAGCGATTATCCTTGC
>JACPMJ010000010.1 GCA_016186045.1 Candidatus Uhrbacteria bacterium
GGGAGGAGGTTGCCTCGGCGCTACGCGCCTCGGCAGGCGCGCGAAGCGCGCCAAAGGTTGATTCTGCAAGGATTCGCCACGCTCCGCGTGGCGTGAATGAAAGCGCGCGGTTCTGAATCAGGAAGTTCGACTCAAGAAACTTGAGAATCCGCAAAAGCGGATAACCGACTTTTTTGTTTTGCCAAAATTTGGTATATTGAAGTTGCACCAATCTTGAAGCCCGAATTTTTTGTATAACGAAAGTTACACATCCAAACGGGCGATTCTGTTCAGTTTTGCTTTCGGGCAAGATTGGTGCAACAGGGTCGCCCTTTTGGGTTTTTAAGAAGCTATGAATCAAACCAGAAAATTTTTCATCTATACGCGCAAATCAACGGACACAGAAGATCGCCAAGTCCGCAGTATTGCGGACCAATTGGCCGAACTTCGCGAACTTGCGAAAAAAGAGCAACTGGAAATTGTTGATGTGTTCGTAGAAAAACAAACCGCCAAGATTCCAGGTCGGCCAATTTTTGGCGAAATGATTGCGCGAATTGAAAAAGGAGAAGCGTCGGGAATTTTAGCGTGGCACCCCGACAGATTAGCGAGAAATAGTGTTGATGGCGGAAAAGTTATTTATCTAGTGGATACTGCAAAAATTACCGATCTAAAATTCCCGACTTTCTGGTTTGATTCAACTCCGCAGGGAAAGTTTATGCTCTCCATCGCGTTTTCGCAGAGCAAATACTATATTGATAATCTTTCGGAAAATATAAAGCGTGGACACCGGCAGAAATTGAAAAATGGTTTATGGCCTCAAATGGCTCCTCTTGGCTATCTGAACGACAAAACAAAAAATATCGTGGTTGATAACGTAAAAGCTCTGTTAGTTAGAAAGACATTTGAGGCATATGCGACCGGAAATTTTACACTCGCGCAACTCCGAAAGATTATTAATGATTTAGGACTGAAGGGACGGCGCGATGGAGAGCTTTCTATTTCAAACTTTCAATATCTTCTCAAAAACCCATTTTACTACGGTCTCATTCGCTACTCCGGCGAATTTTACGAGGGCAAACACGAACCGATTATCACAAAGAAACTTTTTGATGAAGTGCAGGAAGTGATGGCGAGAAAATCAAAACCGCAAGTAAAAGGTTTGAAACCATATATTTATAGGGGATTTTTCCGGTGTGGAGAGTGTGGCTGTTTTATCACCACCGAAACACAAAAAGGACATAACTATTTGCGATGTACCAAACGGAAAAATCCTTGTTCACAAAAGTATGCTAGAGAGGACGCCATCACTTCGTCAATTCAAAACGAACTTCAAAAAGTTTCTTTGCCCGATGATTGGGCGGACTGGATGACCGGAGAACTCGAAAAAGAAAAAACTGAAACCGCCCAATTAACGGAACTTTTTGCTCAAAAGATAAAAAGTGAGATTGCAAATGTTGACGAGAAGTTGGATAAACTAATGACTGCGTATCTTGAAAACGCTCTTTCGCTCGCCGAATATCAGACGGCGAAAAACAAGCTCGTCAACCAAAAACAATCTCTCAAAGACAAATTGACGGCTTTTGAGCAAAAAACAAATAATCGGTTCGAACGGGCGACCCGTTTCATTTTGCAGAGCAAAGAAGCCAAAATTTTGGCAAAAGACGAAAATCTGCAATCGCTTCGCGATTGCTTCAAAAAAGTCGGTTCGAACTTCCTGATTCAGAACCGCGCGCTTTCATTCACGCCACGCGGAGCGTGGCGAATCCTTGCAGAATCAACCTTTGGCGCGCGAAGCGCGCCTGCCGAGGCGCAACGCGCCGAGGCAACCTCCTCCCAAAACTGGGATTTGGATAAAATGCGGAGAGGGAGGGATTCGAACCCTCGAGAGCATTTCTGCCCTGCCGCTTTTCGAGAGCGGTCGTTTCAACCAACTCACGCACCTCTCCAAATATTTTTTTATCCTTACTTACTGGATCAAACTATCCAAGAATTGTCATCCCCGTGAAAACGGGGATCCAGCTTCAAGGCAGAATCGTTCTATTCACTGGATTCCCGTTTTCACGGGAATGACACTATACGACTAAGATGACTTAATCTCCTGCGTACGGGTATACACCACGACCGCAAGCCCCATAAGCATCCAGAAAAAAACCGCCAAATCGTTCTTAAAGTACGGCACATCCACGAGTCCATGAATCACAATAGTCATCATGGCAAAAAAACAGCCGAATGCCAATGCCTGTAGAAAACTTCTTTCATCTCCTGCTGGTGTTTTCCGTAAGATAAAAAGTGCTCGTGCGAGGATAAAAAAATACCATCCTACTAACGCCTCAAATGCCACGAGTCCGACTATCCCCATCTCGCTCCAAAAGTTTAATATGATGTTATGCGGATATTGGAATATCTCAATACCTTGCGTTTTATGATAGGGTTTTATCCTCTCCTGATACCCGGAAAGTCCAGCGCCTAATATCCAATTATCCCTGATCATCGGCAAGGTTTCTTTCCAAATACTTTTTCGCACCGTACCAGACCAATCTTTGAGAAAAAGTTTTTCATCTACTATTTTTACAAGCGGAGAAGAGATAGATATAAAAAATATCGCAAACACGCAAAACAGTATTGTCGCGCGCCGAGACCGCAGGCTCCAAAAAAAACCAAAGATCACCCCACTCACACCCAGCGCAAGAAGCGCCGCCTCTGTTTTTGCAAATACTATCGCCGCGAGAAGTATTATGAGCGCACCACTCAATACAGCGATGGTACTATATTTTTTTGAAAAAAACTTATACAACCCATGGATTCCCGCACCACGGGCATTGCGATTTATACCCGCTCGAATACTCGTGGACAAATCGGGAACTTTCGCGGGAATGACAGACAATAAATATATCAACAACGCGCCGCATATCATAACAATCGGCGCAAGATACAGTCCCACAGCATTGGGATATGGATATATACTCGTGATTCTTCTCTCCAATACCCATGTATCCGGAATGCCAAATCCTGTTATTTTTTGAAAAATCCCATAGAGTGCTATACTACACCCTGATACAATACTCGCTATGATGACACGCGTCATCTGCTCCTTTGTGCGTATCGTGTCGCTGAATACAAGAAAGAAAAGTATCGGCTCAAAAATATACGCGCGCCAAAGTCCAAGCGCCGGATATATATGAGGGGCGACAAATACGGATACACACGATGCGGCTACAAATAAAAAAATACTGCCGGCAAGAAATGTATTCATCTGAAAAAACTGTATTTTCTCTTTTAGTTTTTGATGCTGTTGAATAAGCCATACACAAAATAAAATAAGTATCATCCCTTCTAAAAGAGTACTTGGTAAACCAAACAGTGAAAAACGCACAACATATAGCGGCAGTGCGATAACCAATATACTGATTCCCTGTTCAATCCTGCGCCATGTAAACGCAAAAAAGACTGCAAAAAATACGAGTATCAAAAATATATTCATATGAGATATTTTTTCATCCTTGGACGAACCCCGGAGCTTTCGGTCCTTGAGATATGCGCGCTCGCGCACTCTGAAGGTCTCACGCTTTCGAATGTTATTGTCACGCCTTTTGCCTTTATGTGCACCACTTCTCGCGAAATTCCCATTACTCAATACATGGCGCGTCTTGGCGGAATCATAAAGATAGGAGTTCTTCTTCAAGAAAACGCGATCGCCCTACAAAAGGACTCCACTCTTCCTTTTCTTGCGGATATTTTGGAAGCTGTCCATGCCCAAAAAACAGAGCGAATCATTTTTGGGTTCAGCGCTTATACTATACAGCAAACTCCAAAAAAAGAAAAGGCAACCTCCTCTCTTCTTTTCCGTCTCGGCCTCTCGCTTAAAAAACTTCTTAAAGAGTTGGGATTTTCTTGCCGTCTCGTCCCTTGTCCTGACAATCAATCTTTTTTGTCTTCCGTAAGCGTAGAAAAAAATCATCTTCTCCCTCCGAATGGAATTGAAATTGTTTTCATAGAATACAAAGGATTATTTTTTCTTGGCCGTACGCTCGCAGTCCAGCCGTTTGAAGAATATTCGGATAGAGACTGGAATCGCCCGTATAAAAATATGCAAGTAGGCCTTCTTCCTCCAAAACTTGCACAGATAATGATTAATCTTTCCAGATGTTCACCATCAAAAAATCACACGCTCCTTGATCCTTTTTGCGGATTTGGAACGATACTCCAAGAGGCGTTCCTTATGGGTTTTTCTTCTGTATACGGCAGTGATATTAATAAACAGACGGTTTCGAGTGCGAAAGAAAACCTCACATGGATCGCCGAGAAAAAAAATATCTCACTTCCGTCTGAATGTATTCGTGTGGCAGATGCGATGCATCTTTCGCAAGAATTTCAAAAAACTTCCATAGACGCCATAGTGACAGAACCATATCTTGGCCCCGTGATATATAGCGGCTCATCTGTTTCTGAAAAAATTATTCGCGAGCTTTCTTTTCTCTATACCGCTTTTTTGAAAGAATCTTTCATGGTTCTTAAAAAAAACGGAATCATAGTGCTCGCACTGCCGGTATGGATCCAAAAAGATAAAAAAATATTTCTTCCTCTTGATCGGATACTTTTCTCTCTCCCTTTTAAAAATACTACACTTTCAAATGATTGCGCGCAGTATATCAAAAATAAAACCCATAGAGGTACGCTCCTTTACTCTCGCGTGGGCCAGTCTGTCGGCAGAGAAATTATTGTACTAAAAAAGACGCTGTAAGCGCCTTTTTTCTTTTTCCCTTATGTGGCAAATCGAAATACGGCCACATCCCCATCTTTCATGATATATTCTCTACCCTCGAGTCGCATAAGCCCTCTTTCTTTTACCCGTATCTCTCCACCGAGGTCCACTAAATCTTCCCAGTGAATAATTTCCGCACGAATAAATCCTTTTTCAAAGTCCGTATGAATAACTCCGGCGGCTTCTGGCGCCTTCGCCCTATTTCGTATCGTCCATGCACGCGTTTCCTTGGGCCCTGATGTGAAAAATGTTATAAGCCCGAGTTCTTTATATGCCTCAATAATCAATTTATCCAACCCCGTTCGTTTGAGTCCCAACTCGGCGATCTCATCATCCGTAAGATCCGCAAGTTCCGCCTCACTTTTTGCGCAAAGAGCAATAGCAGACTTTCCCTTGATGTATGATTCTATCGCCTCTTTGTATATCTCTGGAATATCGCCATTTTCACTCGTGTTCAACACATACATCATTTTTTTTCGCGTCAGTAAATGCAGATCTCGCAAATGAGTTTCTTCCTCCTCTGAAACCGCCACCTCTGACGCAAGACGCCCGTTTTGCAAACATACATATATACGTTCGAGTATCTCTCCTGCCTGTTCTAATTCACGCGTCCGCATACTCCGAAGCCCGAAACGCACGGTTCCAAGTCTTTTTTCTACAGTTGCAAGATCAGCACATATCAACTCAAAGTGAATTGTCTCAATATCTTCCCGCGGATCCGGCATCTGCGCAACATGTACAATGTCGGAATCCTGAAATACACGCACCACATGTGCGATCATATCCACCTCTCGGATGTGTGCCAAAAACGTATTTCCCAATCCTTCACCTGTGTGTGCGCCACGCACTAATCCCGCGATATCCACAAACTCAATACTCGCGGGAATAATCTGCGCTGATTTTGATACATGCGCAAGTTGACTCAAACGCTCATCCGGCACTTTTACAATGCCAGTATTGGGCTGAATGGTGCAAAATGGATAATTTGCAATATCAACACGTTTTTTTGTGAGTGCAGTAAACAGTGTTGATTTTCCCACATTTGGCAATCCAACAATACCTATATTCATATTATCGCCCTGCGTGCCGTATAAATTTTGGCCTTACTTTTTTTTGAATTTTTCCAAAAATAATCTGTTTCGCGTTTTTTATGCGAGGAAGGCGGAACAATGAGGCGAGATAACTGAAAATCATACACTCTATTCGTTATTTCTCAATAGTATAAGGATACCACAGACGTGCCCATCTGTCAATCCACTATTGTCATTATTGCAAACATCTGTCTTTGAGGATATACTAACAATATGTAGCGCATACATACCTCCATATGTCAGGACATTCCAAATGGGCAACAACAAAGCGGCAAAAATTCGCAACTGACGCAAAACGAGCCGCGGTTTTTACACGTATTGCAAATGCCATTACGATTGCGGCACGGAAAAAGGGTGGAAATCCGGATATGAATTTTTCTTTGCGCCTTGCCATTGACCATGCGAAAGAGGTCAATATGCCAAAGGAAAATATTGACCGGGCGATGAAGCGTGGCACCGGAGAGCTCGCCGGAGAGCACATTGAAGAAATAATGTATGAAGGGTTTGGTCCGGGGGGAGTTGCGTTTCTTATTGAAGTGACAACAAACAATAAAAACAGGTCAGTTTCTGACATCAAACACGCGCTCACAAAATACGGTGGAAATTTAGGAAGCGCTAACAGTGTGCGCTGGATGTTTGAGCGACGCGGAATTCTTGGTATTCCCACTCATCTTCTTATTGATGACCTTACCTTGGAACTTATTGAAGCGGATGTCCTTGACATACAAAAAGAAAACGATGAATCTACTATTGTAACTGCGCCGGAAGATCTTCAAAAAATAAAAAATCTTCTTGAAAAGCGCGGCGTTCATCCGGCGTTTACGGAATTTGATTATCTTCCGCAGACATCCATCACACTTGATGATAAAACGATAAAAGAAAAACTTGAGAAAATTTTTTCCGAGCTTGAGGACGTTCCGGATATTACGCATGTTTATTCCAATCTCGCTTGACAGACGGTATGAAAAAAAATTCCAGTGATGATACAATTATTGTAGGCATTGATCCGGGATTTGGACGTTTGGGATATGGGGCTGTGCTGTATGAAAAAAAACAAGCGCGTTGCCTGACCTATGGATGTATTGCCACACCAGTTCGTACACCGCTTGATGAGCGCCTTTTCACTATTTACACCGAACTTCTTCATATCTTCAAAGATATTCAACCACAACGCATTGCAGTTGAAAAAATATTTTTTTATACAAACAAAACGACCGCAATCCAGGTAAGCCATGCGCGTGGTGTTATCTTAGTTGCGGCGCGTTCATGCGCGATCCCTATCATTGAAATTACTCCTCTGCAAGTAAAGCAAGCGCTTACCGGATATGGCCGCGCAGAAAAACAGCAGATCCAATACATGACACAAAAACTTCTTCATCTTCCCGTTCCTCCTCGGCCGGACGATGCCGCAGATGCCCTTGCCATTGCGCTCTGCGCCGGCACTCTTCTCCATATCCCCGTATGACACATCATATGTCTATCACGGAACACAAAAAACCAAGACTCTTCCGCCATAAGCGCATATCTCATCATTTTTCGCGCAGAAAAAACAAGAAAGGACGTATATTTCGTATAATATTTTTTGTAATTCTTTTTTTCTTTCTTTTGGGTATTATTGGTTTTTTTGGCATGATTGGATGGTTTTCACGCGATCTTCCTCACCCAGACAAGCTTCTTGACCGATCAATTCCCTTAAGCACAAAAATCTATGATCGTACCGGCGAACACCTTCTCTATGAGGTGCATGGCGCACAACAACGATCACTCGTATCCATCTCTCATATTCCCAACTCTCTTAAAAAGGCGACTATTACTGCTGAAGATAAGGGATTTTATACGCATAAAGGCTTTGATGTTCGTGGTATTCTCCGCTCGATATTAGTAGATATTATTTCCAGAAAAAAAGCCCAGGGCGGATCCACTATCACTCAGCAGTTTATTAAAAATTCTCTTCTCACATCCCGTAAAACGTTTACGCGAAAAATAAAGGAGCTTGTTCTCGCATACCAGCTTGAAAAACAATTCAGTAAGGATCAAATTCTCCAAATGTATTTTAATGAAATACCTTATGGCTCCACTGCATATGGCGTACAAGCGGCATCAAAAATGTATTTTGGAAAAAATGTGCAGGACCTAAGTTTGGCAGAATCCGCATATCTCGCGGCACTTCCAAAAGCGCCTACCTATTATTCGCCGTGGGGGTCTCATCGAGATAAGCTTGATGCCCGTAAAAATGCGATTCTCTCTGATATGGAAAAAGAGGAATATATTTCAGAAGAAGAAGCGCGCGCCGCACAGGAAGAAAAAATAAAATTCAAAAGTCCCGGTCAAGGTATTGAGGCGCCTCATTTTGTCATGTATGTCAAAGAGCTCCTTGCTGACGCATACGGAGAAAAACGTGTAGAGGAAGGCGGGCTGAAGGTCATAACATCTCTTGATTATGACAAACAAAAATTCGCAGAACAAACGATACGCAAACAAGGAGAAAAAAATATAAGCATGGACGCATTAAATGCCGCACTTTTTTCACTTGATACAAAAACAGGGGAAATTCTTGCAATGGTAGGATCGCGTGATTATCACAACGAAGATATCGACGGAAACGTTAACGTGGTCCTCCGCAGGCGGCAGCCAGGATCATCCTTTAAGCCTATCGTCTATGCCGCCGCATTCCAAAAAGGATACACGCCTGACACGATATTATTTGATATTGTGACAAACTTTGACACCACCGGAATAAAAGAATACTCTCCACATAATTATACGGGGAAAGAATATGGGCCGGTAACATTGCGCCAAGCGCTCGCAGGGTCGCTCAATATTCCGGCGGTAAAGACACTCTATCTTGTTGGCGTGCCACACGTCATTGAATTCGCGCAATCCCTTGGATACACCTCTCTGACTGACCCGGATAGGTATGGCCTTTCTTTGGTATTGGGCGGAGCAGAGGTGACACTCTTTGAACACACTGCCGCTTTTACTGCTTTTGCGCAGGAAGGAAAACGTGTTGCTCCGATAGCAATTCTTCGCGTGGAAGATGAAAAAAATACCGTTCTCAAAGAATTTAAGGATCCTATTATTCAAGAAGTGTTTGATCCGGAAGTTGCGCGAAATATCTCCGCAATTCTTTCGGATCAAAAAGCGCGTGAATTTATTTTTGGCGGGCATAATTATCTTATACTTTCAGATAGGCCCGCGGCGGTAAAAACAGGAACCACGAATGATAATCGCGATGCGTGGACTATTGGATATACTCCTTCTTTAGTCACGGGTGTCTGGGTGGGAAATAATAACAACACTCCTATGAAAAAAGGCGCTGACGGATCAAAGGTAGCGGCGCCCATCTGGAATGAGTTTATGACATATGCTTTGAAAAATACTCCTCCCGAACCCTTAAGTGCAGATAGACACTATCACGGGAAAACGTGCAACGGAATTTACTCCAAAGGAATTTATTCAGGAAAAAACTTTCATGGAAAACATCCATACGATTCTTTTTACCGTCCAAAAAGATGATCCACGCGGACCTGTGCCAGAACATCCAGAACAAGATCCGCAGTTTGCGCAGTGGGAAAAGGGAGTGCGTGAATGGGTAAAAAAACAACATATCATCGAACAGGCGCCGCCAACGGAAAGTGATACGCTTCATACCGCGGAAAATATTCCCACAGTCACTATCACAAGCCCGCAGGAAAACGAGACAATCACACAAAACTCTTTTTCCACCTCTATCCAAACTTCTGCCACACAAGGTGTTGCGCGTGTGGAATATTTTCTTGATGATCAGTTACTTGATGTGATTTTTACTCCTCCTTTTTCTCTCTCTATGGTATTTTCTGGAGTTGAAAATGGATTTCACACACTTCTTGTGAAAAGCTTTGATACTACCGGCGCGAGCGGATCCGCGTCTGTGACATTGAATTTTCTTCTTTCAAAAAAATATCCATCTTTACAATGGATTTCTCCTTCTTTTGGTACACCGCTGAAAAAAAATACTTCAACTTCTCTTTCTTTTTCCCTTCGTCTTCCTCAGGGATATGCTCTCCGAGATATCTCTAAAATAGACCTTTTTCTTTCCGAACGGGAAAAAAATACGCAAAATATTATTGTATCTTTTGTCCGGCCGCAGTCACAAACGCTTTCTTTCCCGTGGATCACCCCCTCCCAAAACGGGCGATATACGCTGACCGCTAAAATTTCCGACGGGTCACACACTGTTGTTTTTCAGCAAAATACACCGTTTACCATTCAATGAAAAAATTATTCCCGTATCGGCATGATAAGATACATATAATCATCTCTCCCTACCGGCCGGATGATACACGGATTATTACTGTCAATAATCTCAATTGATATTTTTTCTTCACTACTCTGCATAAGACCGTCAAGCATATATCGATAATTAAGTGCGACGGTATTTTCATTTCCTTTTACCTCCCCCTCAAGCACAACCTCATGCCTTCCAATAGTCGTGTTTTCAGCACGTATGTGGACATCTCCTCTTCCCTCTATTTTTGGCTGAATGGAAAGATGAATATCTTGCAACTCAGACCGTGAAAAAAGACTGGATGCTTTTACCGCTTTTATGCATTCAGAAGTATCAAGAAGAACTTTTGTTTGGAATTGCGCGGGAATGATTTGTGTATAGTCCGGATACTGTCCTTGAATAATCTTTGAAATAAGTTCTATATTTTCATAGAGAAAAAGTATTTGATTTTCATTCACACAAATAACAACGTCATGCTGTTGACTTTCACCTCCTAATATTCGCAGAAGTTCCTGCACTGTCCTAAGAGGAAGAATGCAGGAAAAATCCTCTGCCTCGCCTTCTTGGATTTTTATGGGAATATGTTTTTCCGCAAGCCGATATGCATCAGTTCCCACAAGGGAGAGTATTTGTTTTTCCTTACTGTATTGAAAAAGAAGTCCGCTGATTTCCGGACGAGATTCATTAATCGTCACCGCAATACTTGTTGATTGGAGGCCTTTTCGCATATCTTCAGCGTGGCAGACAAACACAGCTTTCTTTTCAAAAGAAGGTAAGATAGGGAAATCATCCGGACTGATGCCGCGAATACGTGTTGCATATCCTTGGCATGTGACGGAAATTTGATGTTCAGGAGATACTGAAATTTCTATTTTTTCCTTTGGAAGAAACCCTACATAATCCGTAAATACTTTTGCATCAATTGCAACCATACCCTCTTCTTCTACGCGTCCCCGGATAGTGCAATGAATGCCAATTTCAAGATTCGTCGCATTTAGATGAATGAGCCCATTCTCGGTTTTTATAAGAAGCGTTGAGAGAATTGGAAGTCCTCGCTCTCGTCCACAGATATGACTGGCGATTTGCAATCCGCGATATAAATTTTCTTGCAAACAAGAGATTTTCACACAGGATGTATTATGTATTATGTATTATGTATTATGTATTATAAAAAAAATAATAACTATAGTAATAGGAGAGTGAACATAGGTGATAAGTTTTTTTCTTTTCTATTTATATGTGTTTTTTAATTTTTTTATACCTAGAAAAGAGGTGAAAATCTGTGAAGCGCGTGTGCATGATATGTGAAAGAAATTTTTTTTCAACAATTTTTTATTATTTATTCACATGTTTTCCAAAAGATATTAGATGTTATAGATACGCTGGCGGATGAGGTCAATATCCTGTTTTATTTTTGGAATTTCATTGATATCCCGAGAAACTTTGTTATGCGCGTGAATGGCAGTCGTATGGTCGCGTCCCCCAAGCTCCTGGCCGATCATAGGAAATGAACATTTGATTTCTTCTCGCATAAGGAACATGATAATTTGTCGCGGAACCGCAAGCTCCCGCTTTCTGCATTCGCCGATAATATCACTCACCTCGATATTATAAAATTCAGAAACAATATTGATAATTTGTTTTGGCGTGATGGATTTCTTTGCATACTGTACCGTCAATGAAGAAAGAATTTGTTTTATTTTTTCAATACTCAGCGCCATGTTATTAAGTTGACCATATGCGATCACGCGATTGAGCGCTCCTTCAAGTTCACGGATATTATTATGGACCATTGTTGCGATAAAATTAATCGATTCAGGTGAGAGTGTGTATTTTTTCTCTTTACATTTTTCTTCAAGGATCGCAATGCGCGTTTCAAGGTCAGGTGTGGAAATATCTGCGGTCATCCCCCACTCCAAACGTGAAAGAAGACGGCTTTCAATGGCAGGAATTGCTTTTGGCGGCCGATCTGACGCAATGACAAGTTGACGGTTTGTCTGATGAAGCGTATTGAATGTATGAAAAAATTCTTCCTGGGTCCCCTCCTTACTGGAAAGAAATTGGATGTCGTCGATAATAAGTACATCCACTGATCGATAAATATCCTTTAATTCTTTTGCGCGGCCAGACCGAATAGCATGAATATAATCATTGGTAAATTTTTCACATGTGACGAAAAGCACTTTTTTTTCCGGAAATTGTTTCAGAATTTCATGGCCGACCCCCTGAAGAAGATGTGTTTTTCCCAGTCCCACTCCTCCATAAATAAAAAGTGGGTTATACGCTTCTCCGGGACGGCTTACGATTGCGGAACATGCCGCAAATGCAAGCTCACAGTATTTTCCGACGATAAAATTACTAAATGTGTACCGCGGGTTTAGCCCGTTTGTTGAGGTATACTGTGATTCAACCGGCTGATGTGTCTGGGGAATTGCAAACTGTTTAAGCGCCGGAGCAGATTCTTTTATGAATATATGTTCAGAAATTTTTTGCCGTATGTCAGCTGACTCTATTTTATAAATAACCTCTCGTATCGGCATTTGAGAAACATTTCGTAAAGCTTTTATAATAAGCGGATGATATTTTTTTTCAAGCCATGTTTTTGTGAATGCGTTTGGAACGCCAACAATAACGCGCTCATTTTCATGGGAAATAACGAATGTTTCCTTGAGCCATGTATTGAAATTAGGTTTGCTTAAGAGAATCTCAAGTTCTCCGAGCGCTGCTTGCCACAATTGAAGAGTGGTCATAGAGGGTGTGTTATGTGCGATAAGAACATGGAGACAATCTTAGCATATTCAAAAAAAGAAAGAAAGAAGCAGAGGGTTTATAAGATGTGTATAATCTGTGAATAAAGAGTATTTTTTTGTGGGTATTGTTTTTTTAATTGACAAAATATTATAGAAGGAGTAGTCTTTATCGTATAATCCAATCTATACATATGCCAAAACGAACATACCAGCCAAAGAAGCGGAAGCGCGCGCGGACACATGGATTCAGGACGCGTATGAAGACAAAAAACGGAAGGAATGTCTTAAAGCGAAGGAGACAAAAAGGGAGAAAAAGATTAACGGTTTCGTAAATGCTCCCCAAATTATTCCGCCTTTCAAAAAAGAGTGATTTTGACACGGTATTTAAGCAGGGGCGAAGAAAAGCACTTCGCTATTTTTTTGTTCAGTGGCTCAAAAATGAAAAAAATCATCCGAGAATCGGCATCATTATTTCTAATAAGGTCTCAAAAAAAGCAACCTTAAGAAATAAGATCAAGCGAAGGATCCGTGAGATTGTATGGAACATGCTTCCCTCTCTGGGAAGTACCGACGTCATCATACTAGCAAAGACCGGAAGTGTCAATATTCCCTATAATGCCATACAACAAGATCTTGAGAATATCCTTTATATTATCAAGAAATAAAACAGAAATATATGAAAAAATATATTATTTTCTTTATTCGAATATATCAAAAAACACTTTCACCAGATCACGGTCTCATGAGATTTTTTTATCCATATGGGCTGTGTAAATGGTATCCTTCATGTTCGCAATATGCGTGTGATGCGCTTCGGCATACAAGAGTATGGCGTGGAATATATGCCGCAATCAAGAGAGTCATGCGATGCCATCCGTGGAGTATGGGAGGTATTGATTTTTTTTCAGAAAAAAAGTAGCATATTATTATAATATGGTATAGAGAGAACTTTTATGAAAGAATTGTTTACTACGATTTTTTACCAGCCGCTTTTTAATCTTCTTATTTTCTTTTATAATATCATACCCGGACACGATCTCGGTGTTGCGATCATTCTCCTAACTATTTTTGTAAAAATCATTCTTTTTCCCTTATCATGGAGACAAACAGAGGCTCAAATAAAAATGCAGGAGCTCCAGCCAAAACTCAAGGAGCTCAAAGAACAACACAAAGATAGTAAAGAGGCGCTTGCGCTTGCGCAAATACAGATATTCAAGGATCATAAGATCAATCCTCTCTCCTCATGTCTACCGCTACTTATCCAATTCCCATTTCTTATTGCGCTGTTCTATGTGTTTCAAAGCGGACTCAAGGGAGCGTCACTTTCGCTTTTGTATCCTTTTATACAGAATCCCGGATCACTCAATGAGACATTTCTTGGAGTTCTTTCCCTTACTTCAAAAAACATGTTATTTCTTGCGGCGCTTGCCGCCGGACTCCAGTTTTGGTTTATGAAAATTTCACTACCGCAGAAAGATGTTAAAAAACAGAAAGAAAAAAAAGATGATGAGGATTTTACCGCGATCATGAACCAACAGATGATATTTTTTATGCCGCTTATGACTTGTGTTATGACGTATCAATTTCCGAACGGCCTTGGGCTCTATTGGGTTGCTCAAACAGTGCTTTCTATTATCCAACAGTATTGGTTTCTTATGTTACGAGAAAAACAGAAGGCATCTTCCTAACGTGTATGATACTTTCGAAGAAGAAACTTTTTCACATGGCTGTGCGGACGCGGAGTGGAATATTTTTGGGACGTGTAGCAGACATAACATTTGACACGCATTCCGGAAATGTTTTACAGTATCACGTGCGCATGTTCCGTGGCATGGCACGCATATTCCCCTTTCTTTTTAAGTCACGTACTCTTTTTATTTCCCATACGCAGATTATTCGATGGGAAGAGCGTGAAATAATTGTGGAAGATAGCATGGCACGCGCATATCACGCGGTTGAGTATGTTGGCATTCCAGCGCAAAAAAATTCTCCAGTGACTTCCTGTAGCTCAACGGATAGAGCAGCTCCGTCCTAAGGAGACGATGGGGGTTCAATTCCCTCCGGGAAGAAGAAAGTGCTTGTAGGGGCCTATAGTACAGTGGTAGAACGGTGCATTCGCATTGCACAGACGGCGGTTCGATTCCGCCTAGGTCCACCAAAAAACACCTCATTATGAGGTGTTTTTAAGTGTTTAAAAATAATAAGTGGGTTGTTATTGATTTTTTCTGGCTTTTATTGTAGACTCCAAGAGTATGTGTATCCCCCACCCTCACGAAAAAGGAGATATCCATGAAGAAGACTGTGTATCTTCTTTCATTAACGGTGTGCGTGACGGGATGCAGATTCCCGTTCTTTTCAAAACCAACTAGTTCCAATACTACTTCACAAACAACAGTGAGTTCACTGATTGTACCATCCAGTCCATCTACTGCCGGCGAGCTCTCCATAGAGACCTCATCTGTTCCAGTAGTGACTGACAGCGCATCTTCAACATGGGCAAGGCACGCGACACTCACTATCCGTTGGCCAGCTCGTGCTATTCAGGTCATTCCCTCTGACACCGAGAGCATCCTATTCCAGGCGGCTAAGCTCGATGGGACACTAATCACTTCAGCATCCATTTCTCGACCGACTGATGCCGCGACGAGCTCTATCACACTGCCAAAAGACGCTGGCTCCTATTTGCCAGTGGGTCCCATCATCCTTTCTGTCTATGCGAAAAACGCTACGGATGGGATAGTGGCACAGGCGAGTAAGTCCGTGGAGGTAATGGAGAATTACGCTATCAGTGCCACTATACAACTGATAGCCATTGGAACTTCGACTCCAACTCCGATGCCGCCATCTCCGCCACCAGCTGAAGTTGTTGTGCCTATTTCCTTTCCTATGCTTGCTATTTTTATTGATTCAAAAGATCAAGGGAAAGCACGTGTTATGGAAAGCCTGGATAGCAGCAAGGGTCTTTTGGAAAACGCGCAGGCGCTTGAGCTTTCTCCGCTTACCTCTGAGAGTCAAGAAAGTGTCGTAGTACATGTGGCGCTTCCAATATCACAAACGTCAGAAAACGCACTTGTGGTATATAAGAAGTCTCCATTGGTTGCGGATTGGCTGAAAACAGATATTCAGGTGTCAGCTGATGCGCAAAGCGGATATGTACAGGCGCCCATTCCCCTGCCAAGCGATGGTTCTTCTGAATATCTCATTGCAGGGAGGGAGAAGCCCATTCCGAGTGACGTGACATTTGAAAACATTTCTCCGGTTGTTGCGCCACAAGACCCGCTTTTCACTGACAGCCAGCAAGCACAGAGCAGATCACGATCAATTACATCGCGACTGCGGGTTCAGTCTACGGTACATCCGGTCATTCCAGATAAAGATGTCATAAAGGATCCGTCAAATAAAAAGATACTTGTCGTATTCGTGCATGGGGCAGGATCGGAAGCAAAGTCGGGATATCGGTGGAATCCGCTCAAAAACTTTCTTTTGACAGCATCGGCACAAAGCCAGGAGATTCGCGATTCCTTTGAGTTCTGGTCATTCCAGTATGATTCCACAAAAGAAATAGCAGGAAACGCGCTTCTTCTTCGCGATGCCATTCATACAAAGTTCGGCGCACAACCGTATATTGTGGTTGCGCACAGCATGGGAGGACTCCTTGCGGAGTTTCTCTATGCCGACGAGATGGAACGCAAGACATTTCTTGGCATGGTGACGCTTGGTACACCCTATCATGGTTCGCCATTTGCGATTCCCAAGATGTTCCGTGAAATGGCATCCCATCAAGCGCTTCCCACGCTCAAATACACACTGTATTGGGGCGTTTCGAATAACTTCGTGTCTACCATTCCGTCCCCAACCGGAGAGAATCGCGTCGTCGATCCATTCGTGGATTTTTCGCCGGTTGTGTTTACCATCGGACATCGGTGTCTCGCCTTCGACGGATTTGGCGGAGAGATTCCAACGCGGACATACACGCTTCCCTTTATCGTGGGAGAAGAAAAAAAGGAGCTCACGGAAACACTGTCGAGCCAAGACAGACTGTGCGTTCCTTGCCAGTACTCGAAGCTCTATACGTATCCGGGACTTGAAAACATTCCCCATACCAGCGGCTTTCCTTGCTACTTTAATTTCACGGAAGCATTGCAGAAATTAAAGGAGTATAAGGGAAGCGCCGTAAAACCCCACGCATTCCGATACGCAGGGTATTTCCAGGAGCTCGTACCTGTTAGATATGAAAAGATTCTTCTTTTCGATATGGCGGTAAAGAGCTTGAACGATACGCTCCATAAGCGGAACGAACCATTTGAGCAACAGGCGTTGCGGTATGCGGCCATGGATATGCTGTCGCTTCCGTCGGTGACTGGCGGACTCCAATCGCCGTTTGTCCCTACTGACGGCCTCGTTCCCGTTGAATCGGCGCTTGCGCAGGCTGGGCGTGCATACATTGTGGATCCGCGCTCCACAGAAGCGCGGCTTATACTGGACGAATCAGCCATCGAGCGGCAAAAACCGACAGACACCATCGCCTATCGGATGTTTCCGGACTACAGCCACTTAGATATGGTCATTGGCAAATTCGGCGACACGCGGCTCTTTGACAGCGTCGCAAACGACATCCTGTGGCTGAAAAATGAGTATAATACCACAGTGTCATACTCATTTGCGTGGAGCGAAACAAACATGCTTACTGAAAAAACAGAGGAAATTGTCCTTCTGGGAGAAAATATTGATGAACAATTGATCGACGGAATCCGTATCCGCCGCGCAGCTGTTATTAGTTCCCAGGCGGTGCCAAGCAGTACGGAGCAAAATCGTGCAACAGTGACTCTTGTTGTGGAAAAAAGTTCCACAGTCGTGTACAACAACGGATCCAGCTATTTCGAAGGCACGTGGAGGGAGACACGTATCGCATCCTTTGGACGCATCAATGGCGCATGGTATTGGATAACACTGCAGTAACAATTACTGCGGCATGAGAGAGAACGCAGAAGCACCGTGCCCTGCGAGCCTCTCTCTTTTTTTAAGAAAAATTTTGATATGGTACAATAGAGGAGATACACACGCCTATGTATTTGCAAAAAATAGATATTCAGGGATTTAAGTCATTTGCCGCAAAAACTGTCATTGTTTTTCCTCCTGAGCGGGAAAACGGAAAAGGAATCACGGCAATTGTCGGGCCGAACGGATCTGGAAAATCAAATATTGCGGATGCGATTCGATGGGTCATGGGAGAACAAAGCATGAAACTTCTTCGGAGTAAGCATTCTGAGGATGTTATTTTTTTTGGTTCAGATAAGAAATCACAACTGGGGTTTTGTGAGGTATCGCTTTCTTTTGACAACGAAGATAAGGCATTCCCCATTGATTTTCCAGAGGTAGTGATTACGCGGCGGCTCTACAGAACCGGAGAATCGGAATACTGCATCAATAAAAATAAAGTGCGACTTTCCGATGTTACGCTTCTTTTGGCACAGGCGCAATTTGGCCAGCGGAGTTATAGCGTAATCGGCCAGGGCATGGTGGATCATATTATTCAGATGCCGGCATCAGAGCGGAAAGAATTTTTTATAGAGGCGGCAGGCGTGCGCCAGTATCAGATAAAAAAAGAGCAAGCGCTCCATAAAATAAAGGCGACTAAAGAAAACCTCCATCATGTGCAGGCCATGCTTCATGAGTTGGAACCCAAACTCAAGTTTTTGAGCCGCCAAATGAAGCGCTTGGAGCAACGGGAAGAAATAGAGCACAAACTTTTTGCAATCCAAAAACGCTATTTTCATAGCGCGTGGCAGACGCTTGAAGAACAAAAAACAGAGCAGGAGAAAAAAATACGCGCCATCACAGAGAACATACGTACGGAGGAAAAAGAGCAGCATATTTTGGAAGAGGCGTTTTACGCCATAGAACAGCACGACAGTGCGCAACAGCCGGGTGATTTTTCTCATATTCAAAAAAAATATGAGCAGGCTTTGGCGGAAAAAAATCATCTTATCACAGAACAATCAGTCATTGAGGCGCGCATGCGTGTAGAATATGAGCAGTCCGGAGATGCACACATTCCATGGCTTATGAAGCGGAAACAGGAGCTGGAAAGCATGGTGCAAAAACAGCATGCGGAGCTCACAACACTCGTTTCTTCACAGGAACAAAGCGAGCGCGAAGAACGGGAGTATCTTGAAAAGCTGAACAACATTGATCGTGCCATTGAGGAGATTCAGAAAAGAAGGAGCGAGCAATCGCAATTCCCCGCCCCCGTTGCGTATCAAGACATTGTACGCGATCTGGAGGCGCTGTATATTCGTAAGGAGGCGTGTGAAGTGCATGATGTGGCGCATGAAACGCTTGTAGTATATACGCATGAGTTGTTTGAAAAAATTTTCACGCTTATCCAGACGATCAAGACATCATTGAAGTATCAAAAAGAGACGATGCACCAGCGAGATGAATTCAATGATATGGAACGTCTTTTTTCTGAAAAAGACACGATTCGGACATATGTGCAAGCCGTGCGGACAACATGTGGCATTCAAAAAGAACGGATCGAATCAGTACGAACGGCGATCAATACATATGTTCAAGAACATGCGGATATAGACCGCGACCTCCTGTATTTTTCTTCACAGACAGGTAAAAAAAAGGATATGTTGTTTACAGAAGAAAGAAAGCGAATTTCGGTGGCAGTACAGGCGTGCGAAAAAGTGCTGCGTGAGACACAGAACGCCATGCACACGCATTATGCGACAGAAAAAGAGTCGCGGGCAAAGCTTTTAAACATTCAAAAAGACATGACAATGCGCCAGCGCGCAATGGAGCAATTACAACAGGCGCATGCCGCCATGCGTATGGAGCTCGCGCGTGTTGAAACGCATCAGGAGGAGCTGATGAAAAAAATATGCGACGAACTTCACGTGGCATATGGGACGGAGATGACAGCCCTTGGATTTTCCCAGTCTCCTGAAGCGATTAACCCTGATGAAGCGCGCGCAGACATTGAAAAGTACAAGCGGATGCTGGAGCAGATAGGGACTATAGATCAGGAGATTGTTTCTGAACATCGCGGGACACAAGAGCGCTATGATTTTCTTGAAAAGCACTATCACGATTTGACAGACGCGTTAGAGAATCTGGAACGTGCTATTCAGGAGATGGATACCATTATCCGAGAGCGTTTCGACCTTTCATTGGAAGGAATCAATAGGAAATTCCAAGAGTATTTTCAGACATTGTTCCAAGGCGGCACTGCCCGCATCATCGTGCAAAAACGGGAAAAAGAAGAAACAGTGATTGATGCACAGGAACACGGCGCAGACGGCGCAGAGATGGGTGATGCAGAAGATGATGTTTCCGGCATTGAGATCCATGCAACGCCGCCAGGAAAAAAATTAAAGAGCATGAGTATGCTGTCCGGCGGAGAAAAGGCGTTGACCGCTATCAGTCTTTTATGCGCGATTCTTTCCATCAATCCATCTCCTTTTGTGGTACTTGATGAGGTGGATGCCGCGCTTGACGAGTCCAATGCAGGCAGGCTTGCGTCCATTCTCCAGGAATTGTCCAGAAAAACACAATTTATTATCATTACGCATAATCGGGTGACTACTCATATCGGGCAGGTACTCTATGGCATTACCATGGCAGAGGATGGCACCTCCCATATGTTGAGTCTTGACATTGAGAATATTGATGCTATAGTATCTGCATCAAAGGTGACATAAGTCTGTATGTAATAAAAAGAAAAAAAGTATGTTAATGATACGATTCGCGCGGCGTGGAAAAAAGAATAAGCCATTTTATCGCGTCGTGGTAGCAGAAAAAGCGCGTGATCTTTTTGGCAAAGCGCTGGAAATTGTAGGACACTATAATCCGACATCCTCCCCCAAGGAGTGTGTATTAGATGTGGAACGAATTCGCTATTGGCTGTCGAAGGGCGCGAAAGCATCGCCAAGCGTGCATAACCTACTTATCAAACAGAACATGATAGAGGGGAAAAAGATACAAAAAACCATAAAGAAAAAGGAAAAGAAATAAAAGAGCCGTTTTTTTGACAAACAGCATTTTTCTGCTATACTGAAAAGATAGTACAGCGGCACGAACTAAAGAACAAGGTCGATACGTGCGGCTCTTTAAAAAGACATAACCTCATATATCTCTGAATACGGAGATAGAGTGAGATTGAGGACAATCACATGGCAAAGTACGCAGACCAGGAATTTGTTGAGTACATCGTAAAAGCGATTGTCGGCCACCCGGAAGATGTGGCTACGGATCGCGTGATTGACGAACGGGGCGTTCTTATTACGCTCAAACTCAATCCGGCAGACATGGGATATGTTATTGGGAGGCAAGGGCAGACAGCGCGGGCAATTCGCACATTATTAAAGATCGTAGGTGCGAAATTCAATGCCCGAGTCAATCTGAAGATTTATGAACCGGAAGGTTCACGAAGGCCATCCCGAAGCATAGACACGGATACGAGTGTTGTTGACGATCTCAAGATATAAATAAACATTCACACAAGAAAAACTCCGCACTTCCGCGGGGTTTTTCTTTGGCGACTATGACCTTTCATATTATTACAATCTTTCCCTCCCTGTTTGATTCCTTTATGCAGGAGAGTTTGATAAAAAAAGCGCAAGAAAAAAAACGCATTGCTATTGTTATTCATAATCTTCGTGAGTATACTGCCAACGCGCACAAAACCGTTGATGATAAGCCATATGGAGGCGGAGCAGGCATGGTAATGAAAATTGAGCCGCTCGTTGCGGCGCTTGCGGAAATACGCAAGAAATATGTGAAGACTGGATCAGAGAGAATCATTCTTCTCTCCCCTGCCGGAAAACAGTTTACCCAAAGGCATGCAGAGACATACCGTAAAAAATATACGCATATTATTTTTATCTGCGGACGGTATGAAGGAGTGGACGCGCGCATAAAAAAATATGTTGATGAGGAACTTTCACTAGGCCCGTATGTATTGAATGGCGGCGAGGTTGCGGCCATGGCGGTCGTAGAGGCGGTTTCGCGGCTGATTCCCGGAGTGCTTGGAAACAAAGAGTCATTACGAGAGGAGTCATGGAACAAAGGAGACGCGCTCGAATACCCCCAGTATACTCGTCCGGAAAAATATCATGATCAGAAAGTGCCCCGAGTGCTTTTGAGCGGAGACCATGCAAAGATTATTGAATGGCGTAAAAAACACACAAAAAAGCGGAAAAAATGTGGATAACCTGTGCATTTCTTGCCCTCTTGACAAAAAACAGCCCATTCTATAAGATATATGAGTTGTAAATTATTAACAGAGCTGTCTTCTTTTTTTCACTAAACACTCCTCTCTCCAAGGAAGCGTAAGGCGAAGAAAAAAGAGCGAAGCCCATTTCGAATATGACTTCACTCTTTTTTCTTCATCTTTTTGAAGAAAACGGTCTTTGACAAACAGAAAGCGATACAGAGTCTTCTGACAGTTTACTGTCAGGAGGCATACGTCAATTTATTTTTTTTTGACCAAAGAGTCAATCAAACTTTATTAGAGTTTGATCCTGGCTCAGGATGAACGCTGGCGGCGTGTCTAAGGCATGCAAGTCGAACGGGTAAGACAATATAGCAATATAAGGTTTTACTAGTGGCAAACGGGTGAGTAACATATTGATAACCTGCCTCGAAGATCGGTACAACTCTGCGAAAGCGGAGCTAATTCCGGATGTGATCTGCTGATACATATGAGCAGATGAAAGCCGAAAGGCACTTTGAGAGGGGTCTATATCTCATCAGCTAGTTGGTAGGGTAATGGCCTACCAAGGCGACGACGAGTAGCAGGTGTGGGAGCACGGCCTGCCTCACGGGGACTGAGACACTGCCCCGACATCTACGGATGGCTGCAGTCAAGAATCTTCCCCAATGGACGAAAGTCTGAGGGAGCGACGCCGCGTGCAGGAAGAA